>JAHHGS010000107.1 GCA_019359715.1 Aphanocapsa sp. GSE-SYN-MK-11-07L
TCCCATTGCTCGTCCGTCAGATCCGTCGGGTATGCTTTTCTCATGGCTCTTGATCCTCTGTCGTCTTCTTTTTAGACAGATTAATGGGTCAAGAGCTTTTCTCAAAACTTTTCAAACACCCTCTCAGCAAATCCAGATGCTTAGTAGAACTATAGCAGTCCTAAATCAGTTGTGAGATTAAGGGGCTTTGTGAGAAAGGTTTCACACTGAAGCCTTTCTCACAATTCACCGAGGATTGCTATAGATTTTCTAAAATAGCTGATTGGCTACCAATTTCTGTAAAAATACCGAGCTTTGAAAACAAGCGATCAACTTAATTAGACTTACCCTCAGTATTTTTCTGTCGATTGGATTGGTTGGTAATTTCTGAGTTCAGCCATTTGAGAGAGAGCGATCGCTGTTTGATGCTGATACATTCTTGGCGTTAACGCATTTTGAGGTAATAAAGTTATGAACATCATTGCTTGGATAGTTTTAGGTTTATTAGCTGGCGCGATCGCCAAAGCAATTTATCCCGGAAGCCAAGGCGGCGGCATTCTTACAACAATGGTGCTAGGGATTGTCGGTGCTTTTGTCGGCGGCACCTTGTTTACTTTTCTTAGCACGGGCACATTCCAGTTCGTCGCTTCTGGACTCAGTATTCCTGGAGTTTTTGTCGCCGTACTAGGGGCAATTATTGCAATTTTCTTGTGGGGTCTGATCACTCGCAAGGCTTCATAGAAGTTGCTTGGCAAGATAAATTTGAGGCTGTTGTTTAAAGGCAGATTGCTTTCAAGAATTAAATTTAGGTTTTTGTAGTGTAAAGACTCTTCCTGCTCAGCCTAAATTTAGGGAGAGTCTGGGTTATTGATTTTCAAATGCTGAATTTACTGAGCAAACATAGCCGTTTTAACTAGGTTTCAAATTAGGTGCTGAGAGATAAACTCCGTTGGGGTAGACCTCTCAGCATTTGAATTAATTGTTAATTTAGTTTAAATCTTGGATTCTTGGATTAAACAGTATCGTAAGATACAGAAAGTTAATTATTCGTTCACTTCGTCTGACCTTTGGTTGAGTGGGCTTCTTAACACTGTCTGTTTGCAGGCGGGTTAGGAATTAGCTTGAATCCTGTTAGATGAGGCGGAAGTAGGGAGATTCCCGAAGGAACGCGAACACTGATCATCCAAATCAAGTGACGAGTTCAAGGAGTCCAAAATTATGGCAAAACTTACCTATCGCGGCGTTGGCTACCATCGCAAGCAGCTACCCGATGATCTTGCAGAACGGGCGGCAGTAGTCCAGCACGAAGCGCCCAGCCCAAATATTGTGCCAAGTGGCGTTCTGCCGGTGCCGCAGCCGGTGCATCGGTTAACCTACCGCGGAGTGAGCTACGAAAAGCCGATCGCGCAACAGCCGATTAAGGAAACGGCGATCGCCCAAAGAGGAATCGTTGTTGAAAAGTTGAAGCCTGCACCTGTGCCGACTCAAAACCGGATGGCAGTTCGTACGCTTCACACCGATATCATTGATCAAGAGCAGCGCCAGAGCTTCTTGCAGTATCTGCAAAGTTGCCTAAAAGAGGCGAAGGCAACAGGGGATCTTGATCGAGTCTTACAGCTGAGACAGGAAATTCAACTCCTGTTCTAACCCGATCACCTCAGTTCAAAACCAAGCAGACAGAGTATTCCCTGTCTGCTTGGTTTTGGAAGGTTAAAATGTTGCATATTTGTTACATTGTTGTTACATTAGTTAACAACGCAGCAGCAACTTATATTTTTGCCTCTATCAGCAAGGTTATGTAGTTAGTCTGTACTATCTGAATCAAACTTCAACCTAAAATCTAATCCCTGCTGCTCTCCCAGCCAGGGTTTTTTTATAGAAAGCGACTCAAATTTGGTCTTATCCTATAGCAATTACTCGGCAACGCATCAGGAAGGAACCTAACGTTCGCTATGTCCGCTGAAACAGTCCAGATCCTAGCGGCCGAAGATGTACGACGCACTGTCACGCGTTTAGCTTCTCAAGTCGTAGAAAAGGCGCGAGGCGATCTTTCTAAGCTCGTGCTGTTAGGGATTTACACTCGCGGTGTGCCACTATCGCAAATGTTGGCCCATCAGATTGAACTCCTAGAAGGCAAGCTAGTGCCCGTGGGTGCTTTGGATATTACCTTCTATCGTGATGACCTTGATCAGATTGGGCCTCGCACTCCTAATCAGACTTCGATGCCGGTTGACTTGTCCGGTAAAACGGTCATCCTGGTGGATGATGTCATTTACAGTGGGCGAACAGTCAGAGCCGCGATGAATGCGGTCAATGACTATGGGCGGCCTGACGCAATTTGGCTATTGGTATTGATCGATCGCGGGCATCGTCAGTTGCCAATTCATCCTGATTTTATTGGCAAAAGCTTACCAACTGCGCGTGAAGAAGATGTTAAAGTCTATCTTCAGCCAACGGATCAGCGAGACGCGGTCGAGCTGATCACTCGCTCAATTTAGAGCAAGGCTATCCTTGGTTTAGAAGTTAGCAGAATTCAAGTCAGTCCACAACCTTCTAAGATTTTCAGAAAAGGGGTTGCACCGCAAAAACTCGATCCATTTTTCGGATAGGCTCTTAAGGAAACACAGTTATTAATGTAAACTAACGAAACAAAGTGTTAATTTTTGCTTCGTAAACCCTCTGTATTATTGACTTCTGCCAATTTTAACCCCATGACAATTACCCCTGAACAGGTTGACCGCATTATCCACAATCAGCACCACGACCCCTTTGAAATTTTGGGGTCTCATCTGATCGAGCAAGACGGAAAGCCGGCGTGGATAGTACGTGCTTATGTACCGAGCGCCAACGCTGCTTGGGTTGTCTGTCCGAGTGAGAAGACAGAGTACCCGATGGAAACCCTCCATAATCCTCACTTCTTTCAGTGTGTGATTCCAACGTCTGAACTGGTCAACTACCAGTTGCGAATTCGGGAGGGTGAACATGAGCGAGTTTTTTACGATCCTTACTCTTTCAAATCTCCTCACCTAACTGACTTTGACCTCCACCTCTACGCAGAAGGAAATCATCATCGGATTTACGAAAAGCTAGGCGCACACCTGACGAAACTAGATGGCGTAGAGGGGGTTTACTTTGCCATTTGGGCTCCCAATGCCCGCAATGTCTCTGTGCTGGGCGACTTCAATTACTGGGACGGCCGAAAGCACCAGATGCGCAGAGGGATCACCGGCATTTGGGAATTGTTTATTCCAGGACTGTCTGTCGGCACTCATTACAAGTACGAAATCAAAAATTCGGCTGGACATATTTACGAAAAATCCGACCCGTTTGGCTTTGAGCAAGAAGTTCGCCCCAAAACGGCATCGATCGTGGCTGACTTAGAGTCTTATACTTGGCAAGATACAGATTGGCTAGAGCAGCGCCGACGTTCTGATTCTCTCAGGCAGCCAATTTCAGTCTATGAGGTTCACTTAGGCTCATGGATGCATGGATCGTTTGATCAGCCGCCCCAATTAGCGAATGGTGAGCCAGGCACCTCTGTCGGTGTTGCTGACCTGAAGCCTGGAGCTAGATTCTTAACCTACCGAGAATTAGCAGACCGTTTGATTCCCTACGTTAAAAAGCTCGGCTTTACCCACATCGAACTGTTGCCCGTTGCCGAGCATCCCTTTGATGGGTCCTGGGGCTATCAGGTGGTGGGATACTATGCCTGCACGTCTCGCTACGGCACGCCAGAAGACTTGATGTACTTTGTTGATCAGTGTCACCTGAATGGTTTGGGGGTGATTATTGATTGGGTACCGGGGCACTTTCCAAAGGACGGACACGGCCTCGCATTTTTTGATGGCACTCATTTATACGAGCACTCAGACCCCCGGCAAGGCGAACACCTAGAATGGGGCACCTTAGTCTTTAACTACGGTCGCCATGAAGTCAGCAATTACCTAATTGCCAACGTTCTATTCTGGTTTGATAAATATCATATCGACGGGATTCGAGTGGATGCTGTTGCTTCCATGCTCTACCTCGACTATTGCCGTGAACCCGGTGAATGGTTGCCCAACCAGTATGGCGGTCGGGAAAACCTAGAAGCGGCAGAGTTTATTCGGCATATGAATAGCTTGCTTTTTAGCTATTTTCCAGGGGCGCTGGCGATCGCTGAAGAGTCCACCTCTTACCCGATGGTTTCTTGGCCAACCTATGCCGGCGGGTTAGGCTTCAACCTGAAGTGGAACATGGGTTGGATGCACGACATGCTGGACTATTTCCACATGGACCCCTGGTTTCGCCAGTTTCATCAAGATAATGTCACCTTCAGCATCATGTATGCCTTCAGCGAGAACTTCATGCTGGCCCTGTCCCACGATGAGGTGGTGCACGGCAAGAGCAACCTGATTGGCAAAATGCCGGGGGATGAGTGGCAAAAATTTGCTAACCTGCGCTGCTTGTTCACATATATGTTTACCCATCCCGGCAAAAAAACTCTATTTATGGGCATGGAGTTTGGTCAGTGGAGCGAGTGGAATGTCTGGGGTGACTTAGAGTGGCAGCTTTTGCAATATGAGCCTCATCAAACCCTCCAGAACTTTGTGGCTGACTTAAACCATCTCTATCGCCAAGAGCCTGCTTTGTATACCCAAGATTTCTCTGGCGAGGGGTTTGAGTGGATTGACTGTAGTGACAACCGCCACAGCGTTGTTTCCTTTATTCGGAAAGCTGATGATAGTGAAGAGTTTATTTTGATCGTCTGTAACTTTACCCCCCAACCCCACAGCCACTATCGAGTTGGTGTCCCAGAGCTAGGGTTTTACACTGAACTGATTAACAGTGATGCTCGTAAATATGGCGGCAGCAATATGGGAAACCTGGGCGGTAAGTGGGCAGAAGAATGGTCATTCCATAATCGTCCTTATTCCTTAGATTTGTGTCTACCTCCCCTCGCGACTTTAGTTCTGAAGCTAGATCGAGAGAAAACCCAGGCGACGCGCAGCCTCTACAATAGTTAGTGGTAAACTATTTCTACAGATCGGCTTGTTTGAGCCAAATCGCAGAAATTACGGGATGTGGCGCAGCTTGGTAGCGCACTTCGTTCGGGACGAAGGGGCCGCTGGTTCGAATCCAGTCATCCCGATCGGTTGGGGAACCGTTAATTTGTAAGGCTTTTGGGAGTTTCCAGACATCTCCTGAAGGTCTTTTTTGTTGTCAACAAGCCAACGAGAATCGGTCGTTAGGGCTGTCTGGGGTTGTAAAATTACCCCGGAATTTACCCCGCATGAAATGCACAATTGAAAACCACAATGGCAGGCTACGACTGCGTTGGCTCTACCAGGGCAAACGCTACACAATGGGCTGTGGCGTATCTGATACCCCGACTGGAAGGGCATTAGCCAAACAGAAGGCCAGTCGAATCGAACTCGATATTGGGGCTGGCTATTTCGACCCCACATTGCTCAAATATAAACCTCGGATTCTAGGCAAGACTGCAACAGAGTTGACCTGTCCTGAATTGTTTGAGCAGTTTACCCAAGCAATGAAGCGAGACAAGGCTCTCTGTCCTGGTTCACTGGAACGATATAAGGGGTGTCTGTCTCACCTGCGGCGATCGCTGTCTATCCCCGCTCATCAGGTTACGCTCACCAGAGCAGGCAACTTTGCCAGTGTCCTGCTGGAGTCGGTCTGTAATCGCACTGCCAAAGAATACCTCTGGATGCTCAAAGCCTGTTGGGATTGGGCCAATGGTAACTATCACCTTGGTTCTGAGAACCCCTGGTCAAGCCAGTTACAGAGGATCAAACCTCAACCCCGACAGAAAACCAAGCCCTTCACTGTGGCAGAAGTGAGGGCCATTCTGGCAGGGTTCAAGGGCGATCGCTATTATTCGCACTATGCCGACGTGGTTGCCTTCTTATTTGGCGTAGGTTGTCGTCCGGGTGAGGCATTTGGGCTGCGCTGGCAGCACATCTCAGACACCTTTGAGACCTGCTGGATTGGTGAGAGTGTCAGCCGCGGAGTAAGGAAGTCAACCAAGACTGGGCGGGCCAGGACTATCCTGCTCAGCGCTTCGATTCAGGAAATGTTGCGATCACGGTTTCTGGCAGCCAACCCGAAGCCTGATGATTTAGTTTTTCCGGCTCCCAAGGGTGGCCCAATCAACGATAGATTATTCAACCGCCGCGCTTGGCATACTGTTCTAGAGCGGTGCAATATCGAATATCGCAAGCCCTACGGAATGCGTCACACCGCCATTAGTCATGCCCTAGCGAATGGGGCACACCATATCCAGGTGGCCGAACAAACAGGGCATGATGCGCGAGTTTTATATTCTAGTTACGCGGCTGTGATCGAGGCTAAATCAGTATTTGTGGAGTTTTTATAATGGGTACTTTTGAAATTCCTGACTTTGTTCCAAGTGAATTCCGGCTCGATATACTTCCCAGAGAATGGCTGGTCGATTTAAACGTCTCAAAACCAACGCCAGGTATTCCAGTCGTGCCGATTCAAGCCCCTACTCTTCCTCTAGGACAGATTAATGCGGCTGTTGATGTGAATTTTTTCGCCTATCAGCTAGCTTTGCACTGGTTTATCAAATTTAAGTGGAAGCGAGGCTACAGAGTTCCTTACGATCGACACCAAGACTGTAAAGCCGTTTGGCGAACTATTTAGAAGCACTTTTGAATTGTGCAAGGAGTTGCACGCTTACCCGTCAGAATTTAACTCTGGCTACCTGCGATCGTCATTGTGGTGGTCGTTGGTGACAATGGAATTGTGGGAACTATTTAATAACCCCGATGTTGGCTCTTGCCCCCTTGATCCGACCTATCCCGCGTCTAAACGCCAAACAGTTCAGTTTCTCAGGGCCCTACACGAGTCAATTAGGAGTTGTGAGCCTCTGGTCATTGGCGATCGCTTACCCCATCTCAGTAACTTAGTCCTGGACACCAATAGAGTACTTTCCGGTCTGAGCATGTACAGCGATTTCAAGTCTAAGTACTTAACAAAAAACGATAGGAGAACGGGAGAGAAAGGCTTTTGGGAAGCCTTTGGTGCTTGTATTGCAGCAATAGACCGGGACAAAAACTATACCTCTCAGGTTTTCACTCCGACCAGCGCTATTTACCGCCCGGACAAAACTAACCAGTTGCGCCAGATTAACCCTGCCTGGCTGGACGACCAAAACAAAAGCTGATCGCCACAACCCAATTAATGCAAGCTTTTCAGCCTACCTTGCGTTAAAAAGGATTTTTGGGTTTCGACTTTATAGTTTTAAAAACCCCGAAAGCCAAAAAACTCAAAAGCCGATCGCCCCTAGGTACCAACTAACGCGATCGGCTTAACCCCAACCGACAAACCAATCAAATTTACCGGAGGTTCACCCCAATAATGGCACCAAAAACCCAGCTACAGCAATTTCCATTCGTTGGATCGGCGGTTCTCGAAGCGCGGCTAGATCTACGAAAAACCCAACGGGTCGAACTTCAACGACAATTACCGTCCCCCCTTTACTGGTGGAAGTTTCCGGGTGGCCGCAAGATTTTTTGGAACTGGTTGCTTGTTCAGGATTTTCTGCTGAACGGCGATGTCCCAGCCCACCAGCGGCTAGTTGAGGAATATTTGGCGACTCTGCCCAGCAACCGGCCCGCCTAAAAAAGCGCGATCGCCCCTGCTACGGAGTGCGATCGCTCAAAATTTTTGTGCAAATATCTACAGGTATTTTACCGTGCTAACACCAACCCACCACACCGAAATCGTCGGGGGCAGCGGCGTATCTGAACAAATAGCAGTTCTAAATTTTTGGACAATCACTGACCCGGTCGAGGTCGATAAACTGCTCAACCGCAGCAACAGGGGCGGGAAGAACTCAGCGCAACTGGTTCCGGGTTGGGCTGTCGCAGGGGTTGACCCGACCACGGGTAAACGGTGGCTACAGGGCGTTCAGTTCAAACCAGACAGTCCCCCCACTGACCGCGAGGGTAAGCCCCAAAAATACCTGAGCGCTTCAGGGCGCGAAACCCAACCCCTTTTTCTGGACACGGGCGACGCGGGTTACTGGCAGAGGGTTCTGGCTGACCCAACCATCCCGATCATCATCACTGAGGGGGCAAAAAAATCAGGCTGTTTGCTAACTCTGGGCTATGCCGCTATCTCCCTCCCCGGCGTGTGGAATGGGCAGAAACAGGGGCGACTCAAACCGCTGATTCAGCAAATTTGCGCCGTTGGTCGCCAGGTGGGGATGGGGTTCGACGCTGATCTGATGGAAAAACGGGGCGTGCGACAGGCCCTGGACAAATCGGGGCAGATGCTCACCAACGCGGGGTGTGTGGTTTTGGTTATGCTGGGACAGCCAGTACAAAGGCATTGATGATCTAGCGGTGGGAGCTGGCCCGGATGCAGTGAAGGCGGCGATCGCTGGTGCGAAAACGTTTGAGGCGTGGCGGTCAGACACCCAAAAACAGAATAAGGCGGCGCAGCAACCCAAGCCAAGGGCGGGCGATCAGCGCCCCCTTATCAGACTGGAGCCAGGGCAGTTGATATTAACCCTCACCCAAATTGAGACAAAATTGGGACAATCCAACTCACCCAGAGATGCGATTTACGCTCAGGGAAATCATGACGGAACGTATCTGAGCAGGGTGCTGAAATCCGCCCCAGACAGTAGAAGCAGCCACATCGAGATTTCCCCAGACGTTGACTCTCTCGACCTGCTAACGGCTGAAACGCTGGTATACGAGTTAAATAAGCGGTTTCGTTTTGAGCGGTATGATGCCCGAATTCGTGGCTACGTGCCGGCGGATTGTCCTCGCAACCTAGCCGCCCAATTCCTGGCAATGGGGAGGTGGCCTAATCTGCCCCGGTTAACCGGAATCAGCCATATTCCGCTGCTGCTGAGAGATGGCACGGTCATCAATCAGCCAGGCTATCACTCCCCAACGGGGATGCTGTTACAGTTCGATCCTGGTGATTTCCCGGCAATCCCTGTGTGCTGTTCCAAAGATGCCGCGATCGCGGCATTGGCTGTTCTGATTGATTGGTTGAGCGAATTTCCATTTCAACACCCACGGCACCGATCAGCCGCCCTTTCTGCTGTGCTGACGGCGGTGTGTCGCAGGTTGCTCAAACAATCCCCCCTAAATGCGATCAGTGCAACCAAGGCGGGGACGGGTAAGGGGACGCTGGCTAGGGGGATTTCAATCTTGGCTCTGAATGGCCACGCTGGCACTATCCCGTTTACCGGGGATTCTGAGGAGTTCAGAAAAAAAATGACCAGCTTCCTAAAGTCTGGGCAGCCCATCGGCATGATTGATAACGTGACAGGGATTCTAGGCGGTGACGTACTGGAAATGGTGCTGACGGAGCCATTTTTCAAAGATCGGCTGCTGGGTGGGAATCAGATGCCCAGCTTCAGTACCCAGGTCACACTGTTGGCCAACGGCAATAACCTAAGATTCAGACCCGACATGACGCGCCGGACAATCCTGTGTGTTTTGGATAGAGAGTCTGAGAATCCCGAACTGCACAAATTCGAGCGAAATTTTGAGGAGTTTACAATAGCCAACCGGGGGCGGTTGGTGATGGCAGCACTGACGATTCTCAAATCCTATCTGGACGCTGGACAGCCCGAAAAAATACAGCCTAAACTGGGCAGCTTTGAGGGCTGGTCTGACCTAGTTCGATCAGCTCTTGTCTGGCTAGGGGAATCTGATCCAGTGGAAACGCAACGAGAATTGGCAGCACAGGACGATCAGCGACAAACGTTAGGGGCGCTACTCCAGTCCTGGTACGACAAATATGAGAGCACGTCACAAACCGCCAGAGAGGTTTGCGTTGGGGTGATTACCAATGGCGGCGATCTGAAAGATGTGCTGTTGGAGGTAGCGTTAGATCGCAGCGGTGAGATCTCACCCCGCAGGCTGAGCTATTACCTCCGTAGCCACAATCGAAGCGTAGTAAACCGGATGCGGTTCGAGAACGCTGGCAACGACCGATTAGGTTACGCGCAGTGGCGCGTGAGAGTTTTAGCTAGTCCGCCGGAAACATCCTCTGCATCCTCAGCAGAAACCCCGCAAACAACGCAAAATCAGGGATTTAACTGTGCTGAGGATAAAATTCTATCGTCAGCACCCATCCTCAGCACTCAGGCAGCCAGTCAAAACGGCGGGCAACCTCAACGAGAGATGCAGAGGATGCAAATTCTATCCTCAGCAGGGTCAAACAACGGTAAATCAATACTTGTAGCCATACCTGCTGAAGATGCAGAGGATAGTTCCAGCCAATCCGGTAAAACTGTCAATTTTGAATCGGAGGTGATCGATGCTGACGATTTCTAAGGCTTCGATTGGAGCGATCGCCTATGGCAGATCGGGAGTTGGCTACCCAGTTAAAGAAGTCAAAGGCGATCGCTTAGTTCTGCGAACACCTAACGGGTTGAAGCGGGTGCCTTGGGGTGCCGTAATTCAGTGGGAATTGCCAGCAGTGCCGCCCCTCAACTATCAATTTGGTCAAAGGGTTGAGGTTTTCTTTCTCAAAAAAAACATTTGGCGGCAGGGGTATCGATTTTTGAGCTACAGCCAGGCCTGGCCAGACCGAGTATGGCTGCATTGCCCAGAAGGACACTCTGCTACCTGCAACACAAATCTATTCAGAGGTGAGCAATGACATGAATGAGCAACCTAGTTGCTATCAACCCTCCCCTGCCGCTCAGCGAGACAACCTGAAGGCCGAATGCCACAGGTTGATCGAGAAGATTTCTCACAGACCAGGCTGCCTGAAGTTGCTAGCAGGGGTAAAGGATTATTTGGCGATCGCAGCCCAGTACAAAGCAGGTAGAACTTACCGTAGGAGAAAGAGCAGTGATGACCAAGGCGCGGGCCAGGCACAATGGTCATCAGACCTATACCCCTGCCAACTCTCGCCAGTGGAAAGAAGCGGCGATCGCTGAACTGGCGACGGTCAAGCTCAGGGTAGGCAGACCCAAATTGCATACCTATGGAATTGCATAACCGATGGCAAAAACTGGCCCCAAACGAACCAAAATTCAACAGCAGCTTGATCAAGCGGCGATCGCTGAATTGACGCTGAAGGGCTGGACACAGTTACAGATTGCCCAACACCTAGAGCTTGACCAAAGTACCGTCAGCCGCGACCTGAGAGCAATTCAAGAGCAGTGGAAAGCAAACGCACTCCGAGACTTTGACGCTGATAAGACGGCAGAGTTAGAGAACCTGAAGCAGTTGAAGCGAGAATATTGGGCCGCCTGGGAGCGCTCGCAAGCAGACCGGGAAATTAGTAGCCTTGAGAAATTGGCAACTGGATGTGGTGCTGAGCATCAAGCCCTGGGCCGAGTCAAGGTTAGCAATCGCACAGAGCAGCGCAATGGCGATCCGGCTTTCCTGAATGGACTGGTGAAGATTGTTGAGCTTGAGAGCAAATTGCTCGGACTGTTCCCGACTGAAAAAACCGCTGGCAATAGCGCGATCGCGCTTACTGACACCCAGCTCGGCACCCTCGCAGACCTGATGAGAAACATCCCATGACCGCCACCCTTAGCCAGCAGGTCGTCACTCAGTTCATCCGAGACAACCTGCTGGGCTACTCTACCGCCCAATTCCCCGACTTCAAACCAGGACGGCATCACAAGCTGCTGGCAGCCAAGCTAGAGGATGTCGCTGTTGGCAGAAGTAAGCGCCTCGCCGTATTGATGGCCCCCAGACACGGCAAGTCGAAGCTCTCTTCTGAACTCTTCCCCAGTTGGTATTTAGGGCATCACCCCAGTCAGCGGATCTTGAGTCTCAGCTACGGTCAGGATTTAGCGGATGTGTTTGGGCGATCGGTTCGCAACTATATGAGAACCCCGACCTTTGGGGCGCTCTTTCCTGAGTGCCAGCTCTCCAGTGACTCCAATAGCATCAAGCGCTTCAACACCAATGCAGGCGGCGGTTACGCCACAATTGGTGTCGGCGGTGCCACCACGGGGCGAGGGGCTGATTTGTTGATCATGGATGACCTGATCAAAGACCGGGAGCAGGCCGATAGTCCCGTCTACCGGGAGCATCTGATCGACTGGTACAAAAGCGTTGCCAGAACCCGACTCCAACCCGGTGGCTCAATTGTGTTAGTGCAAACCAGATGGCAAGCGAGCGACTTTGTGGCGTGGCTCTTAGCCGAAACAAGCCATGAGGGATGGCAGGTGATTAGTTTGCCTGCGATCGCCCTTGATAGTGACCCCTTGGGCAGACAGCCTGGTGAAGCCCTCTGGCCAGAAGCCTATCCCCTATCGGCACTGGAAGAAATCAGAACGACCCTAGGTAGCCGGGACTGGAGCAGTCTCTACCAGCAGTGCCCGATCAGCGATGCTGACGTGATCTTTAATCCCCAGTGGGTGCAATATCACTATGGAATTCCTAGAATTGAAACTCCCCAAATTATCCACAGTTGGGACTTGAGTTTTGGGGGCACCTCGTCTGGTCATTCGTGGGTAGTTGGGCAAGCCTGGGCTTTTGATATGCCGAATCGACGCTGCTATCTAATGCAAATGATCAGAGAGCAGATGGGCTTCAATGCGGCGATCGCCGCCATCCGCAGCCTGAATGAGCAGTACCCAGCCAGCCGGATTCTGGTCGAGAACAAAGCCAATGGGCCAGCAGTGATTGAGTGCCTAGAGAAAGAGATTCCCTACTTAGAGGCAGTCTTACCCAAAGGGGGCAAGAGCGATCGCGCCTATGCTGTGACTCCGATGTTTGAGCGGGGCGAAGTGTTTCTGCCTGATCCCGATTTCAGCCCTTGGATCAAATCCTTGCTGATTGAAATGCAGAGCTTCCCGATGTCGCAGTCAGATGATTGTGTGGACGCTATGACCCAAGCCCTGAAATATTACCAGGAAAAACTGCACCTCCAGGCATGGTGGGACAATATTTGATTTGTGTTGCATAGAAGTAAAACCGTGATGTTTAGTGTTTATGTATTCTGAAGACGTGGTCACGATTTCTGGAGGGCGTTAAAGGGGAGAATTGTTATACACGCTATTCTCAATTTGGGAGTAGCCCAACAAAGTTGACTCAAATCAGTATTTTTCTCATCAGATGGCAAAATGGGATGACCATACCTACAACACTCCAGCCTATTCGGTGACGGATGCAGCCAGGTATCTGCATATACCTTTGGTAACCCTGCGCTCATGGCTGAAGGGACGTACCTACACAACTAAGACTGGTCAACAAACCTTTGAGCCACTAATCGAGCGTCCTGACCCAGAATACTCGCAACTGTCTTTCACAAATCTGGTTGAGGCTCACGTTCTCCGAATCATTCGTGAAGCCCATCAGGTCAAGTTAGATAAGGTTCGCAAGGCTCTGGACTACATGAGCCAGCAGCTAAACACCCTTCACCCTTTGGTGCATCGAAGATTTGAAACAGATGGCATTGATTTGTTTGTTTACCAAATGGATGAGTTGGTGAATGTCTCCCGTGGAGGACAGCTTGCTATGCGGGAGACTTTGAAGCACCTCCTGAGCCGTGTTGAGTGGGATGAGCAAAATGTGGCAGTTCGGTTATTTCCCTTTATTCAGCCAGAGGGTGATGAGAAGAGAATTCTCTACATCGACCCCAGAATTTCTTTTGGTAAGCCTGTGATTGCAGCGAAGGGTGTTCCTACTACTTCTATTACTGACCTCTACGAAGCAGGGGACGACATCGAAGACATTGCCGATGAGTTTGATTGCACTCCCGAACAGGTCACAGCAGCTATCCGGTTTGAATCTCCCTCATGTTGCAATTGATTTCCTAATCGGATAAATCTGCTTGCTGTCCAGGTTTTTGTTGCAATTTTACCGCTTTGCCCTTGGGCTGGTCTTGCCTTTCTGCCCGAATCCGCTCCAGCAAGACCGCTGCGGGTTCATCATCGGGGTCTTGGGGCACGAGTTCACCCCGGAAGGCTTTAGCGAGGGTAGCTTGTTCTAGCCTGTCGCACAGCTTGCTGGCTTTTTGATATTCCTGCTCGATCAAATCAATGGCTTTGAACAGTTTTTCAACTCGCTGAACAATTTCCTTTTGTTCCTCAACTTCTGGCAAATCAATTGGTAAACTTACTAAAGTAGGCTGATTTATCTTTGGCATATTTCCTGCGGTTCCAGTTGCTCTATTCCTCAAATACTTTCTCGATTTCTCACAGGAAAGTAGAACGTGCAAAAACCGAGTTAAAACCATTGGTTTTGCACGAAGACGCATCATTAAATCAGGAAAGATAAATTGGTTAGGAGAACCATCGTATATTGCCGAAACCCCTACGTATTCTATGGTATTACCTCTCTGAACTAAAATATCATCTGGTTGTAGCCAGAAGGATGATTCCTTATCAATATTTTCATCAAAGTATTTAAAGTGTTCTGAATTAAATTTTCCTGATGTTGTCGCTGTCAATGTTATTACTCGAAATGGTGTTTCATAATTAACTGGCTTTGCAGAGTAACCATTTTTTGGCTTATCTATAATCAGTTCACCTAGAGTAGTTGATTGCCAAATAGAATCAAAATTATTCTCTTCTCTCCAATCAGCAGTAAGATGACCAGAGCAGGCGGCGGTTAAGATAGTCTGTCTGTAGCGATCGCACAACCCAGAAACCCGCTCCAACTCCTCACGGGCACGGCGGCTATGGGCAAACAGGCGATCGAGCTTGGCAACAATGCGGTGTTGTTCAGAAATCGGTGGGACTGGAAGATTTATTTCCTTCAAAAACTGTGCAGGAACACGACGCTGCCCAACGGCTCCTGTCATATACCGTTCAGCTTCTTTACGAAAATCTACCTGACGGACGAAGCGCCACAGATATTCAGGTAGAACTGCTCCTAAAGATCGTAGAACATGAAACTCGGTGGAGCCGCACGCGAGACCATTGTGAAGCTCGCTTGCAAGCGCAATTTTCCCATTCTCCATGCAGGGTGTAATCTTGGCGAAGATTACATCGTTATCTTGAAAGTGAGTGTACCCTTTCCATACCTCTTCAAGAAGACGGGTTTCATAGGAGAGAATAATCCCCTCTTGATCACAAACAGCAGGCATTGGCACAAATGATACTGCTGTTTGTCTATCGATCAATGAGCTATGGCGTGGGTTGAAATCGCATAATTGCTCCAATGCAGCTTTATTCCATCCCTTTGGCAATTGATTCACGATACTGTCATCTGTCGAGAGTCCGTCATTGATGGGGTTATTCATGGTGTTTCTGCCTCCCAGTCTGCCAGCGACAAGCCCTCTACTCGACTAAATTCACGGGTATTGTGAGTGACTAGTGTGAGATTGTGAGCTAGGGCGATGGCGGCAATTTGTAGGTCGTAGGAGCCGATAGGAGTTCCCGATGCTTTCAATTGGGCACGTAGCCGCCCACAAATGGCAGCGGCTTTACCATCGAAGGGTAAACTCACAAAGTCTCCAAAAAACTTTCGCAGATTTTCTAGATTTTCTGTTATTCGGGAACTGTTATAAGCGCCATAAAAAAGTTCAAATTTCACCACATCGCAAATGTATACATCGTCTGGAGACAATGCAATCAGGGTTTCATAGACTCGCAGATTACGACGATTAATGTACTGAATGCAGGTATTGGTATCCAACAAATAAATCATTAAAAGGGCTCTCGTTCTGATGCTTCTTCTTGAGGTGCCCTAACTAAAGGTTCACCTTGCCAAGCACCAAACGTACTTAAGAATTCTGTTGACCATTGCCGCTTCTTCGTTATCTTTGTGTGATCTTGATTCTGATGCATTTTATCTCGCAACTGTTGAAACATTGCTTCAGCATCGATAAACTGATCCTGATTCGCCGCTTCTACACCAACCTGCACCGCTTGCTGAAGTTGTTTAAATCGCTTCTGATAGACTTGCTCCCACTCATCCGTTTGCAAAAGTTCAATGAAGGTAAGTACCTCTTGTTGCTTTTCAGGTGACAAGACCCGCACCTTGTCGATAATGGTTTGTTCAGTGGTCATTTTCTGGCTCCTAACTGATCTAAAAACTCTCAGGATTGGGGAATTCTACTTCTTCATAAACCAGCGCCAGCGGACAGCTAAAATCAAGACTCAGCAGTTCCAGAACCGGATCTTCTCCATGCGCTGCATCTTCCGGGTAAGCGGTCAGTTCCCATTTGCCCGTGCTGGTTTTGCGATAGCAATCTATCCCTACCTTCTCGGCATCAATCAACACATACTCTTGCAAAGTCGAGATCCGGCGGTAGAACCTGAACTTGTCACCGCGATCAAAAGCGGCTGTGCCGGGCGAGAGAACTTCAACAATCAGCTTGGGGTAACTA
This sequence comes from Aphanocapsa sp. GSE-SYN-MK-11-07L, assembly GCA_019359715.1. Lineage (GTDB taxonomy): Bacteria > Cyanobacteriota > Cyanobacteriia > Thermosynechococcales > Thermosynechococcaceae > JAHHGS01. The sequence continues at coordinate 16,276 of JAHHGS010000107.1, forward strand.
ATCGCATCCGTCGCTCGGCGATCGCGATCGTCGCAGCTTACCACCAGATCAGGATAAAAATAGGGGCCGGCTGGGCTAACCCGCACCTTGGCATCTGCAACATTGGCTCGGCACCCCTTGCCTCGGATCTGAGATCGCACCAAGCTATAGAGATTCAGCGCAATGTCATTATGGGGCAGCGTTCCCCCCGTCATGGCGTAAACTTCCCCCTCAATGTATTCGTGTTTGAGGGGTTGCTCGGCTTCCCAAGCCAGATATTCAGCCGGAGTCATGAATTGGGACTGGGTTTGAGCAATCATGACTTGCCTCCAGGTGGGGTGAACTCCTCGATCATTATCTCAATCTCTCGCAGGGCATTGCCCAAATGGGTGGCGATCGCCGCCGCAATCTCCTCCGGTTCAGTGAGTTCATCCTCTGGGTCATTGCTGGTATCCCGCAACCAGCTAATGTCTAGATTGTCATTGCGATCGGCAATCTGCTCACGGGTGAAACAACGAAATCGCCCTGACTCTCCCTGATCAATACGCTTGGCTATGCCCAAAGGGTCATCCCCAAACGCCGCTTCAAACTCGGAAAAATCGGCTACGGTGAGCAGCCGAGTTTTGCCAAAGCTGTTCATGTTGGCTCGCAGGTCATACACCCAGACATTTTTGGTGTTGCCACGATCCTTCTTGCCCCGTGTGAAAAACAGCACATTCGTTTTCACCCCTTGGGCGTAAAAAATCCCCGTCGGCAGTCGCAAAATCGTATGCAGGTCGCACAATTCTATGAGTTGCTGCCGCAGCTTCCGCCCTGTATTGTCCTCAAACAAGACATTATCCGGTAGCACCACCGCTGCCCTACCGCCAGGGTTCAAAGCCCGATAAATATGCTCGACAAAGGCCAACTGCTTGTTCGAAGTTTCCGCTGTGACGGAAAAATCAGCGCGGGTGGGTCGCCCGCCGCCCTTCTTGGTGCCAAACGGCGGATTGGTCAGGATCACATCGGCTTTGCCCAAGGCTTCGCCATCCGGTGACAGGCTATCGCCGCACCCGACGCTGCCTTCAATCCCGTGCAGGAGCAAATTCATCAGGCAAAGCCGGTGCGTGTCTGGCACCAGCTCCAGCCCTTGATAAGCCTGATGGCGCTGGAAATGGGCCTGATCCTTGGTCAGGGTATAAAGCTCGTCCGTGTGCCGCTTGATATACTGATCTGCCGCCACCAAAAAACCACCCGTTCCCGCTGCTGGGTCTTGAATCACTTCCCCAGCCTGGGGTTGCACCAACCGGACAATGCAATCAATCAAAGGACGCGGTGTGAAGTATTGCCCTGCCCCTGATTTTTTCTCGGCAGCGTTCTTCTCCAGCAAGCCTTCATAGAGATTGCCCAAGCCTTCTTCCCGGGCCGAAAACCAGTCCAGTCGGTCGATCGCATCGGTCAATGCCTTCAGGTTAGTTGGTTTTCTGAGCTTGGTTTGAGCATCAGTGAAAATCGCTAGCACCACCGGATCTGAAACCTGCTGCTGATTGCCCAAATCTAGCAGGAGTCGTCGGTAAAACTCCAACTGCTCTAACCCCTCCCGGCTGTCCAGTTCAACCCAACGATAATTGGCCGGTAAGCGGCTCTCTCGCCCCGTCTCCGCCAGCATCTTCAGAAACAACAAATAGGTCAGCTCGGTGACATATTCGTTATAGGTGATGCCATCATCGCGCAAAATATGACACAGATTCCACAGTTTGGCGACAATATCACGGGTGACGCGACTGGTACTGATTAAGCTGTCTCTTTCCACAGTTCCTCGTTGATATCGCCTAAAATTGCTTCCAATTGTCCTTCAAAAATTCGGTTGAGCCGATTAAACCCGCCATCCGCTTGAAAAGGTTCTTGATCCAGGGCAGAGCGATCAACAATAAATTCACGGGCCACCTGTTCCCCAATCCGCTGCAACCATTTACGCTGTGGGTCTGTCCATACTCGCTGGCCTATAATCCGCTTCATCGCCCTCTTGACCCGATCCTCATAGGGAATCAGCGGATCACCCAAGGCCGCCTGGCGGATAAAGCCAATAATTGAGGCAGCAATGTCCTCATTTTTGGCCTCCTGCCAGGCTTGACGCAGATTGGTTTCTGAATATCCCATCTTATCAAGCTCCAGCCGCAATTCCCGCAGTTGAGCGCGGGTCAGCTCCCGCGGTCGCTGCAAGACCACGGTCAAGGCTGCCAACCTGTTGACGTTATCGCGCACATAGGCAGTAAAGCTGTCTAAAAAGTCATCTGGCCGTTGGGCTGTGCCGTACCCACGGGTAACAGCGACCACTTGATCAGGATGGTGAGCGATCGGCAGCACCCTTTCGCCACAGACCGGGTTCCAATCCAGAATCCGCCCAATGCCGGGGCGCTCCCTCACCCATCTAGCCAGGTCTGGCAGGGGTGTAGTCCTGAACCGCTCCAGCGTCCGTTCAGGCGTTTCGCCGCTCTGCGCCTCGTAGCTCTCCTTCGCTGGCTCTGCCATCTGCCGCAACTTGCGCCCCAGCTTAACCAAGATTTGGTCGCGAATTTCAGCTTGGTGATCATGCTCAGTCACCTGGACAAACTGATCAAACAACTGCTCCAGGGTAATTGTCGGGTTGACCACAACTGGCTTCATCTGGGTCAAAGCCTGCAAATTGGCATACAGATCCACTGCATCAAAAATTCGGAACGTTTGCTTGCCAATCTGATCGCATGGCCGGGTTGCCCGTCCCAACATCTGCTCATAGAGAATCCGGCTATTCACCCGCCGCAAAAACACCAGGTTGGTAATACTGGGCACATCAATGCCCGTGGTCAGCAGGTCAACCGTGACCGCAATCTTGGGCATCGCATCATTACGGTAAGAACGAATCAGCTCACCTACCTTGTCAACACTGCCGGTAATCTTGCGAACAGCGGCATCTTCAATCTCGCCGTAGTAATCTGCCATTGCCTGTTTCACCTGCTCAACCACAATGTCTGCATGGGCATCACTAACCGCAAAAATCAAGGTTTTCCCCGGCAGATTTGGATCGATGTGTTTGGCTAGCTCCTTTGCGACGGCTTGGTTAAACGGTACAGTAATCACCTTCTTGTTAAACTCATCCACCTCGAAATTTAGATCATCGGGGGCGTAGGTTTGCTCGACCTGGCGAGTCGCGGCATAGAACACATCCATCGATTCCCCCACTCGAAACCGAATCCCCCCTAGACTCAAGGCAGTAGAGATTTGGACAGGTGGCTCATGGTCAATCAGAAAACCATCGACCACTGCCTCCCGATAGGAGTAGGTAAAGACTGGCTCCCCGAAGATTTGCACCGTGTGCAGGGCAGGCGTGGCCGTCAGCCCAATCTTGACCGCATCAAAATGCTCTAAAACCTGGCGGTATTTGGACACATAATCATCCTGGCTCCGAAAACTCAGCTCGGCATCCGACATTTCCCGATCTAGTAAATAGCCTCGGTGACACTCATCAATCAACAGCAGGTCATATTGATCGATGGGTGGAATGGTGCCGGGTTCACTGGCATAGAGAACTCGCTTCACCAGCCCCTGAATGGTGCAGATATGAACCTTCGTTTCTGATTCTGGGATGATATCTTCTAACCCCTGTAACCCAAAAATATCGCCAAATGCCTTCGCTGTCACAACCTTGGTTGTGCGAAACTCCCCCGCTGCCTGAGTTCCCAAAGCACTGCGATCCACGACAAAACAGACCCGGCGGAACCGCTTGGCCGTTAAGAGTCGGTAAAGCAGGGCGATCGCCAGCTTTGTTTTGCCCGTTCCAGTTGCCATGGCCACCAGCATGACCCGGCTATCCTGTTCCAATCCGCTTTCAACCGCTTCAATTGCCCGCTGCTGATAGGGTCGGAGGGGAAAACCAAACTGGAAAGACTGGGTTTTCAGAGCAGCATGGGCAGCTTCTCGATCCATGCCTAGCTGAGCTGCCAAGCCATCCGGCGTCGGCCAACCCGCCAAAGCCCGACGGCGATTGGTGGGTTTCCGCAGATCCCGAAACCAAATCCCGCTTTCTGTCTCGATTTGTTTGAGATACGGCCGCCCATTGGTTGCAAACACAAAGGGGGCGTGGAACTCCCCCCACGGGCCGCCAGCGATCAGGTCAAATCCATCTCCGGCTTGAAACCCCTTGGCATATCGCTCCGCCTGATCGATCGCCGCTGAGACGTTCTTGCGTTGGCGCTTGGCTTCAATCAACCCGATACAGCGGGTACCCATAAACAGCCCATAATCCGCAATCCCATTAGCCGTTGGCCATTCGGCGATCGCCATGTTCTGTCCCTTCGCTGGTCTGGCTCCCTGCCCATAGCGCAAATTCCGGCTATCCACCAACCAGCCCGCCGCTTGCAATTGCTGATCAATAATTGCCCGCGTCTGATCTTCATCGAGGTCAATCACCTTAGCGGTCTCATCCGCCAAGGAAATCAGCGCTGTCGTCTGTTGCGGGGGCAACTGCTTGGCAGCGATCTGAAGGGTAGCTAACTGCTCTGCCAGTGCGGCTCTAGCCTGTTCAGCCTCAACTGCTATTTGCTCCCATAATGCACGATCTTCAGCTTCTTGACGGGCTTTTTCCTCGGCGCTCAGCACCGCCCTCGCCCGGTCTTCTGCTACCAGCTGCGCCCGGTCTGCTTCACTTTGAGTCTGCTCCAGCGCAACCCGCAGACGTTCAAGTTCTGCTGCTAGCTCCGCTGTCAGCTCAGCCGGATTGGGCGGCGGCACAAACGCACCAGCCTTGAAACTGGTATCCCCGCTAAAGGTTCGATGAAACCAGATCGCCAATTGTCTGGCCGTCTTTAACATGGTCAGAGCTTCCGCATGATCACCGGTATAGGCGTGGGTTGCCCTGTTCCCCACAATCCTAATCTGATGGAACAGCTCAACGACTTCCCGCGATACAACCCGTTCAATCCTTAATCGGCGTAGCAATTCCGTTTGAGCCTCCTCGGTGGAGGCAAACAACCCTGTTTTGGCAGCGGTCAGTTGGGCCAGCAGTTCGGTAAACTGTCGCAACTTAATCAGGCAAGTGCTGGGGTCATCTCGAAAATACTGTTCGGCCAAAGCACCCAGACGCACTAACTGCACGTCATAGGCCCGTAAAAAACCGAAATTGGCCGATTCTGTAGCCATAGTTTGCTCTCTATAAACTAATTTTCGACCGGCAGCCAGACCGCTTGTGACTTCACTCTGGACAGTTTTTTATAATTAATTTTTCCGAAGGTTCACCCATAATATATCATGGGATTATGCTATTAATGATTCCCATGAGACGTGACTTTGAGACACGGTTTAAGCCAAGAGCTGATAGCCTTGCTGCCAAGCCAATCTCGGTGTTTTTGAAGAAAGACACTGATCGGCTAGTGCGATTGCTGCCTAACCGTTCTGAGTGGCTCAGGCGTGTAATTACTGAAGCGGCAGAGCGAGAACTGCTGAACCAAGAGGTGAAAAAACTGTGAGTTTAGCTACCCCTAGCAAAATGTCAGCGGATTAGCAGATCAATGGATCAGCAGATCAAACAGATCATGATTTCTCGCTACCGAGCCAATTGGGCAAAGGCGAGTTATTGAAATTTCCCCCAACGGAGAATTAGTCTCGTGACCCAAGTCAACTTCGCTGCCATGAGTGACCAGGAATTGAAGCAGTATTTCTTAAACCACCGGAGTGATGAGACCGCATTTCATGCCTATATGGATCGGCGCAATGCCAAACCTAAAAAAACACTCATTGCTGCGGGTGAACTTGATCACCTTTCTTTTGATGAGCAACAGCGAATGATTAACGAACGCATGGCACTACACTTCAATCTCTCCATCCCTGGAAAAAATGATGAGGTGAAGCCATGACCCAAGCCACCGATGCCAAGATCCGGGACTTAATTCTTTGCGAATCTCCGGGCATCGATCCTCTACGCCCGGAAGTTCGCTCCCTGGATAAGAAGTTTGAGGAAGTAAAGGGATGACCTTTGCAGAGATCAGTCAGGCGATCGCCCAGATGCTTGCTGCGGGGCGAGAGCTACAAGAAACCCAGATTAAACATGCGGCTGACTTTGACGCGCTGCGCTCTGTCCTCACTGAGCAAGCAGAACAGCATCACCAATGGCTCAGGAGGGAGCAATGAACCCTGACGAGGTTGTCACTCTCTTGCTGTGTGTCTTCTTTGCTGGCTGGTTTTCTTACTGGATCTTCTCCGAGTGGTTTTATGCCAGACGCAAAAATCCACGCGCTCATTTTGCCGAAACCATTCAATATGGCAAAACCAAAACTACGGTGCTGGACTTTGCTGCGGCGACTCGCTTGAGTGCCCGCAGAACCAGACGATTTTTGGATGCCAAAGCCAAGGAGTTTGGCGGGATCTGCGACATCAATGAGGTTGGAGATGCCACCTACTACTTTGGCGATTCAAAACAAAAGTTATTGAAAGATAAACTGTGATGGCTGCTGTGACTACCCCGTTTTTTACCCCGCTCCTTTATTGATAATGCTCAAAAGCCTTACCTATTAATTCCTTCAACCGATGGTGACACTTCGTTCGGGACGAAGGGGCCGCTGCTTCGAATCCAGTCATCCCGATGGTCATAAATGACCGGTCGGAGATCATCGGTTGGGAACCTTTAATTGGTAAGGCTTTTGGGAATTCCAGACCAGTCCCAAGAGTATTTTTAGATGTCAATAAGCCAACGAGAATAGGCTATTAAGAACCAAATACTGTGTTATTAGAGATTTTCGGCGCAAGGTCAGGATTGTTATACTGCGTATTTAGCCTTCATCTCGTCAATTAAGCCCCTCCCTACTTTCTGCCGCGTCAGCAAGCCAACTTCAGCCCCAGCAAAACTGGGCGCGATCATCAAGATGGCAAAAGCGATCGCGTTTAAAACCAAGGTTTCAGCTTGCTTAGAGTTGTCCTCTGGTGTTAGATAAGCAAGAAGAACCCTGGGATCAATACAGAATGTTTGCAGCCAGCTATGCCTTTGAAAGCTGTTTTGTTTGACTTTAACGGCATCATTTTGGATGATGAGCCGATTCATCAGCAATTAATTGAAGAACTGCTGATTAACGAAAACCTGCGACCCCAGCCAGAGGAATTTCAGCAGTTTTGCTTGGGGCGCAGCGATCGCGCCTGCCTGCACGACATCTTGACCGAGCGGGGGCGGTTTGTGAATGAAGCGTACTTAGAAAAGTTAATTGCCCTCAAGTCGCAGTTCTACAACCAGCGGCTACAAGAAATGCCTGAACTGCCTTTATTTCCAGGGTTAGAAGAAATTTTAGCCCAGCTTAAAACGGTTCAGATCAAGCTGGCAATCGTCACTGGTGCCTTGGCAGCAGAAGTCAAGGCCATCCTGACTCGCGCTCAGCTCCTGGACTATTTTTCGGTGATTGTGGCCGCAGAGGATACTACTAACAGTAAGCCTGATCCAGAGGGATATTTATTGGCAGTCAAGAAGCTGAATCAGTCCGATCCTGACTTGCAGCTTACCCCCGCCAACTGTCTGGCGATCGAAGATACGTTTGTGGGGATTACCGCTGCCAAACAGGCCGGGATTGCCGTGGTTGGTGTCGCCCATACCTACCCGTTTCACATGCTGCAACGGCGGGCCAACTGGGCCGTAGATTATCTGCATGACCTAGAAGTAGAACGGATCCAAGAAATTTTTAGTCGAGCCGCTTAGTTAACAAACATTTAGAATTTACGCTCAAGTTTCCAGAATTCGATACCTTGAAGAATAGACAATCAACGCCTCCGGTTGGGCTTTTCGTTGTTTAACCCCTTAATTCACATCATTTGAGAGTCTATGTTTCCCACTCATCGCCCGCGTCGGCTGCGTAACCATCCCCAACTGCGCCGGATGGTGCGGGAGAATGTCCTCACCACTAACGACCTGATTTATCCGCTGTTTGCGGTGCCCGGCGAGGGGATTGCCCAGGAAGTTAAGTCAATGCCAGGGGTGTTTCAACTTTCGGTAGACAAAATTGTTGAAGAAGCCAAGCAAGTTTACGACTTAGAGATTCCGGCGATCATTTTGTTTGGCATCCCGGCTGATAAAGACACCGATGCCACCGGAGCCTGGCACGACTGCGGGATTGTCCAAAAGGCAGCCACAGCCGTCAAACAGGCCGTCCCAGATTTGATCGTAATTGCCGATACCTGCCTGTGCGAATACACCAGCCACGGTCACTGCGGCTACTTAGAAATTGGAGATTTAACGGGGCGAGTCCTCAACGACCCCACTTTAGAACTTCTGAAAAAAACCGCTGTCTCCCAAGCAGAAGCAGGGGTTGATATTATTGCCCCCTCTGGGATGATGGATGGCTTTGTGCAGGCAATTCGGGCCGGACTGGATGCGAGTGGGTTCACCGAGATTCCAATATTGTCCTATGCGGCCAAGTATGCTTCCGCCTACTATGGGCCATTTCGAGATGCGGCAGAATCTACGCCCCAATTTGGCGATCGCCGCACCTACCAAATGGACCCTGGCAACAACCGAGAAGCGATCAAAGAAATTGAGCTAGATATCGCTGAGGGGGCAGATATGCTGATGGTTAAACCTGCCCTGGCCTACATGGATATTATTTGGCAAGTCAAGCAAGCGTCAAACTTGCCCGTCGCTGCCTACAACGTCTCTGGCGAATATGCAATGGTCAAAGCCGCCGCCCTCAACGGCTGGATCGACGAAGAAAGAGTCGTGATGGAAACTCTGCTCGGTTTCAAGCGGGCCGGGGCTGACTTAATTCTCACGTATCATGCCAAGGATGCCGCTCGCTGGCTAAAGCCTTAATTTCTAATCGCCGCTAGATCAAATATCTTCAGAGTTGAACAGAAAAAGGCAGTAACATCTAACGCTACTGCCCCTAACTCACTATAGATTTTTCGTGCTAGCCAAAGATTAGTTTAGGCAGGAAGCAGAACCGTATCGATGATGTGAATGACACCATTATCAGCAGCAACGTCAGGCGTTGTGACTGTAGAGGCGTTCACTTTGACGCCGCCGTTAGAAGCATCAATTTTTACCTCTGAACCTTCAACCGTTTTGGCTGACTTCAGCTTAACCACATCAGCCGCCATCACCTTGCCAGAAACAACGTGATAGGTGAGAATTTGCTTGAGTTTGGGCAAATCCTTAAGCAGTCCTTCAACCGTCCCTTCAGGGAGTTTGGCAAATGCATCATCAGTGGGAGCGAAGACGGTAAAGGGACCAGCGCCCTTAAGCGTTTCTACCAGCCCAGCCGCTTTAATTGCAGAAACTAGGGTGCTGAATGAACCAGCATTAGCAGCAGTATCGACTATGTCAGTCATGTATTACCTAGTTTGTTTTGTGTAGACAGCTACAATCTAAACTATTTTTAACAAATAAACACGATTTTATAAATCAAGCTAATCAATGAGCGGACTTTTTCCTATGAATGCAAACTTAGGATTACCTACGAATTCAAGTGAAGCCCGCGTGTATTTTTCCGGTGTTTGAGCAAATCTTTGCGGGATTAGAACAAGCAGGACAGTTGCCGGAGGGTGGCAAATCGTTCAGCACTATGGTGTAGACGGCTGTTTGCTGTTGCTGTAAGGTCAAGTAGCACCTCCTGCTTAGTGCTGTATGTCTAGATCGACCTATAAGCTGCTGGCTCCGGCCAAAATCAACTTGCTGCTGCAAATTGTTGGCGATCAGTTCGATGACAATGGCCGATCGAATGGCTATCACGAGTTGGTGATGATCATGCAGAGCATCAGCTTGGCGGATCAAATTCACCTGCGATCGCTGGGGGTGGATCGGATTCAACTCCACTGCGATCACCCGCAAGTGCCGCTAGACAGTTCTAACTTGGCCCATCGAGCCGCAGCCTTAATGATGCAGAAGTTTCCAGGGCTGTCAGGCGTAGAAATTACGATTCATAAGCAAATTCCAATTGGAGCCGGGCTAGCTGGTGGTTCCGCCGATGCCGCTGCCGTTTTAGTCGGGCTAGACTTAATGTGGAATTTAGGCTTAACCCAAACTGAACTGCAATCTCTAGGCGGGCAATTGGGGTCAGATGTACCGTTTTGTCTAGAGGGCGGCACTGCCCTTGCGCTAGGGCGAGGCGATCAGCTCGACTTTCTGCCGGGGTTAGAAAATATCTATGTGGTGCTGGGCAAGTATCGTAGCCTGTCGGTATCAACTCCTTGGGCTTACCAAACCTATCGGCAGCAGTTCCAAGCCAGCTACGCCAAAACCCCGGCCGAACAAGATGCTCGCCGCCACGCCAGCGGGTCGGGTTCGCTGCTGAAGGCGATCGCCCAGCGTGATATTGCTCAGATCGGTCAGCGGCTCACCAATGACTTAGAGCGAGTCGTCTTGCCGGCTCATCCTCAAGTCGCTGTCCTGCGGCAAACCTTGCAAGCGCAAAACCTGTTAGGGGTGATGATGTCTGGTTCGGGGCCAACCGTATTTGGGCTGGCCGAGTCAGCGGCGACAGCAGACCAGGCGAAAGCGAGGGTAAGAGCGGCGATCGCTGATCCTGACTTAGAACTATGGGTGGCGCAGTTTTGCAGTCACGGTATCCGTCTCCTTTAAGGTCTGAGCAGCAGCTTGCTGCGGCAGCAAGCTGAGGTGAACAAGCACCAGCACGCCTAAACCGATTAGCCCGCCAGACAAAAAAGCGTGGGAATGCGCCTGATCGCCAAACCAGCCTTGAGAATAGCGCCCTAGCCAACCAGCCAAAGGATAGGCGATCGCCCACCAAAGATGGCTCCAAGCAAAGTGGGCCCCGTAAACCCGCCCTTGCCATTCGGTTGGAATCAAATCGGCAATTAGGGTTTGGGTGGGGACGTTAATCCAGCTTTCACCCATGCCGGCCAGCAGCCACAGCCCAAGCAGGGGCAACCAGCCGACGTAGTTGGCTGGCAGCAACGCCACCGTAATTAAAATGCCGCCCAGCCCCAAGAAGCTGAGATAAGACTGCTTTTGACCATAGGCACCGAAAATCAGCGCTGCCAGGGTGGCACCGATACCAAAAGCAGCCATCACCCAGCCGTAATGAACGCTGCTCAGGTGCAGTTCTCCCTCGACATAGCTGACCGTATTGACCAAAATTTGCGCCCCGGCGATCGCCGCCACCAGTTGGACACCCAAAGCATACCGGAGCGGAGCTTGTCTGAACAGTAACCGAGTGCCTGCCTGCATATCCTGCCAGGTGTCAGTCAGCCGCCAGCTCTCCGCTCGATCAGCGGCTCGAATTTGATTCGGCAGGGTGATAATCAGCAGGGCGGCAATCCAGAAACTGAGCGCATCCAGCAGGAAAATTTGTCTAATACCAACCCAGGCCGCCAGCCCACCCGCCATACCCGGCCCCAGCACTCCCAAAAGCTGCCCGGTAGCGCTAGAGAGGGCGATCGCCTGCGGATAATCTGCTTTGCTGGTCACAAGTGGAATCGTCGCTTTGTAGGTTGGGGTAAAGAGGGCATTAAAAATATTCAGGGCAATCATCAAGCCGTACAGTTGCCAAACTGCCGTTACCCAGGGCAACAGGGCTACCACAATCATGCGGGCAAAATGAGCGATCGCCAAGATCAATTTGCGGTCGAACCGATCGGCGATCGCGCCGACCAGCGGAGAAACCACCACAAACGTCAGCACTCGCAGCGTCAGGGCAACAGACAGCACGATTGCTGCCTGATCCCCCGCCAAATTAAAGGCCAGCAGCGCCAAACCCACCCAGGTGAGGGTATCTCCGAGTAGACTTACGGTTTGAGCCGCATAGAGGCGCAAAAATATGCGATTGCTGAGGCTGTGCAAGAAATCAAGCTTAGGCATGATACCGAGAAGAGATTCGTCTTAGTTTGTACGGAAGTTTCTGACTCTGCATCCAAAATTAGAAATTAGGCTGCGATTTTTACGACAGAAAACACACTGCCTGTAAGGGACAAAAGTCTGTTACAACTGAACTTGGCGTGACTGCGGCTGATCAAATACTAAGGTGCGGTTTGCTCAAAATAGAAATCTCAACTTTCCACTCCTGGGTTGCCAGCGCTGGCGACTGCTCAGCGTTGGGCTAGCCTTTGGTCTGGGATTGCTCCTCATCTTGGGTCATGGATTGATTGCCACCGCTACCCAAACTTCGCCACCGAGCATCAAGGACTTGGAAAAATGGCGGAAAACCGTGAACGAGTATCGATCGGGGGTGAAGCAGCAGCGCCAAAAGCTGCAAAACCTAGAGGAGGCGGCTCGTGGTCGCCTGGGTGGACTTCAGCAAAATGTTCAAATGACGGCGGCTCAAGTTGAGCAAGCCGAACTAACCCTCCAGCAAGCCGGGGAAGTCTTAAAGCAGCTTGAAGCAAATCTGAGCGCTGCCAATCAAAAGTATCAGCAGCGGTTGGGGGTGACAGTGGCGCGGCTGCGGTTCTTGCAGCGTCAGCGCCCGGCGAATACCTTGTCAATGCTGCTAGCCAGTCAAGATTTAGGGCAGTTCGTCAGTCGCAGGCGACAGCTCCAGCGGGTTTATCAGGCCGACCAAAAGCTACTCGTGAGCTTAAAAGCAGACAGCGATCGCCTGCAAGCCCAAAAACAGCAGGTGCAGGTGCAATCGGCTCAAATTAGCGAACTCCGGCAGCAGCTATTGCGCCAAAAGGCAGACTATGAATCGCAAGCCCGCGTTCAGCAACAGCTCGTGGATAAGCTGAGCAGCGATCGCCAAGCCATGATCGATGCCGAAGATCAGCTCCAGCGAGACTCGCAAAACATTACTCAACTGATTCAGCAGCGGATTAGCTACTTGCCGAGAGCCACCCGCCCCGAAGGAACGATTATTTACGGCACCGGCCGGCTCAGCTATCCCAGCCAAGCCCCAATTACCAGCAGCTTTGGCTGGCGAATGCACCCAATTTTGGGCTATCGTCGCTTTCATTCTGGAACTGACTTTGGCGCGGGGATGGGCAGCCCAATCCGGGCAGCCGGAGACGGCAGGGTGATCTTTGCTGGTTGGCAAGGCGGCTATGGCAATACGGTGATTGTTGATCACGGCGGTGGCATTACTACCTTGTATGGTCACGCCAGTGAGTTGTATGTGCAGGAGGGGCAACCAGTTCAAAAAGGACAGGCGATCGCTGCGGTTGGCTCAACCGGCCTTTCGACTGGGCCTCACCTCCACTTTGAAGTCCGCGTAAATGGCGAACCTGAGAACCCAATGAATTATCTTTAGTCCTCAAACAGCCCTCTACACTAATCACTGTCTCACTTTCCTATGCGTAACACTCGTTTATCTGAGCTGCTAATATTTTTGCTAGTTATAGTAGGTCTTGAGGGATTGGCGGTGCTGCCAGGATTGACAAAAGGTTGATTGACCATCAAGGATTAGCTCAAGATAGCCTGGATTTGCATACAGGTCGTAGTGTTACTAGGTAATTCTGAAATTAGATGCAGTGGCAACCCATGAAATTTAATGTGACGGTTGATCGTGATGAAGATGGAGTTTGGATTACAGAATGTCCAAGCATTCCTGGTTGTGTGAGCCAAGGTCAGACGAAAGAAGAAGCTCTTGCAAATATTAAGGACGCGATCGCTACCTGCTTGCAAGTTCGAGCAGACTTAGGGATGCCTTTGACTTAGGATTTTTAATGCCCAAAACTTCTATTGCTAACCCTATCCTTCCCCGACCCTTTCTAAAGTGGGCAGGCGGGAAAGGGCAACTCTTAACTCAGTATTTGCCCTATTTTCAGCAGAATTACACTACTTATTACGAGCCTTTTTTGGGCGGGGGGGCTGTATTTTTTCATTTGCAGCCTCAGCGGGCAGTTCTAACAGATATCAACCCTGCCTTGGTCAATGTCTATTGCTGCGTTCGAGATCAGGTAGAGCCGTTAATTGGCCTACTCCAGCAGCATCAAACTCAGCACAGCCCAGAGTATTACTATCAGGTGCGTTCAAGTTTACCGGATACGAAACTTGCCCAAGCTGCTCGCTTGCTCTATCTCAATAAAACCTGTTTTAACGGACTGTACCGCGAGAATGCTAAGGGTGAATTTAATGTGCCGATCGGGCGCTATAAACAGCCGATGATTTGTAATCCTGGCTTATTGCGGGCTGCTTCTGCGGCTCTCCAAGCCTGCCAAATTGCAGTCTGCTCGTTTGAAGCTGTGCTGGAAAATGCCAATCGTGAAGGCGATTTTGTCTACTTTGACCCGCCCTACTATCCGCTAAGTCCAACCAGCAACTTTACGGCCTATAGTCGGCATTCCTTTGGCCCAGAGCAGCAAACTCAGTTGCGAGACACCTTTGCAATATTAGCTCAGCGAGGTGTAAAGGTGATGCTATCTAACTCAGATTGTGACTTTATCCGCCAGCTTTACCAAGACTTTCACATCCATAGGGTAGTCGCTAGCCGAGCCATTAACGTCAATGCTCAGCGGCGGGGCAAAATTTCTGAGCTATTGATTACCAGCTATCCAGTTGCAGACTAACGAGTTAGCACCAAATTATCTCGGTGCACAATCGTCTCGACTCCGGCGTAGCCCAGAATTGCAGGAATCTTTTCGGAATGATGCCCTTGAATTTGCCGCAGGTCAGTGCTGCTGTAGTTGACTAGGCCACGGGCAACCTCTTCGCCACTGGCATCGCACAGTTGCACCGCGTCATCGGGCTGAAACTCCCCATCGATCGCCGTAATTCCGGCTGCCAATAGCGATCTGCCAGCTTGGGTTAATGCTGCGATCGCCCCTGGATCTAAATACAATTTTCCCATTGGCACCAAGGCATGGGCAATCCAGCGCTTACGAGCGTTGATTGGCTTTGCCTGGGCCTCAAACTGAGTTCCTAACGGCTCTCCGGCCAAAATTTTCGGAATGTTGCCCGGCGATCGCCCCTCGGTAATCACCGTTCGCACTCCCGACTCTGTGGCAATTTCAGCCGCCGCAATTTTGGTCGCCATCCCACCTGTGCCCCAGATCGAGCCGCGATCGCCGACCTTTACCTGCTGTCGAGCTAGCTCATCCATGCTGCTGACCAGACTAATCGGTAGGGCATCTGGCTGCTGGCGCGGATCGGCGGAGTAGAGTCGATCCACGTCGGTCAATAAAAACAGCCAGTCAGCTTCCACCAAACCTGCCACCAGCGCCGATAGGGTGTCATTGTCGCCAAACTTGAGTTCATCCACGGCCACCGTATCGTTTTCGTTGACGATCGGAATCACGCCCAATTCAAATAGCGCTTGAAAGGTGTTGTAGGCATTCAAGTAATGCTGACGCTGGATCAAATCTCCCCGGGTGAGCAAAATTTGGGCAATTGGCTGTTGCAGGGTTGTAAATAGGTCGTCGTAGACCCGCATTAGCCGCCCTTGCCCGACCGCCGCGATCGCCTGCTTGAGAGCCATCGAACGGGGACGGGCAGTCAAGCCCAAGCGAGCGCACCCCACCCCAACCGCCCCGGACGAAACCAGAACAACTTGATGCCCCTGCTGTTGAAGCTGAGTCAAAACTTCGACCAACCGGGCGATCGTTGCTAAGGCCAAACTGCCTGTTTCAGGGTGAGTCAGGCTAGACGTACCAATTTTGACAACAAGGGTTTGCGGCATCAGCCAAAGATTATACAGCGATCGCAAATCGATTTTGAAATTTTGAACGCGCGACGCACCTTGTTAAAATATTCAGATTTATTCATGTCATCACAAAAACAAAGTGCCAGACCCTATAACTTTAGGATCGGCACTTTGCCTATGTATTTAGTTGAGATTTATGCTTAAGGTCTTTATAAGCCGACCTCATTTCAATAAAATAATCATGGCAGACATCAGAAATCAGAATATGTTTCATAATATTTTCTTTATATTTATGATTCACATAAATTCGTTTCGATTTGTAAAGCTGGCTCATAATGCTCTTGAGGGCTGAATACCTTGGAATAACTCAGCCCACAATCCCAGCCCAGGATGCGACAAGCCCAACCTTTCGGCTGCTTGAATCATGCAATAACGCCGATCGCCAGATCAAGTTAACAAGCGCAATGTTAATACCATTTTGAAGATTGCACACGACAAATATATATTTGAAAGCTCGGCAGAGTGAGGCTTTTAGAGAATATTTGTTGCAGAATTAATTAGAACTGAGATAAGGTCAAGCTAGATGCCTGCCAATTTGGCTCAGCCCCCACTCATTAACCAAACTGATTCTGATCATGCAACCTTTCAAGAGTCAGCCGGATTCTCTGATGACTGAACAACTGCCATCCCCAGCCTCCGAACCGGCGTGGAAAATTAAGCTGCTCTATGATGGGGCTTGTCCTTTGTGCCTGCGCGAGGTCAACTTTTTGCAAAAACGAGATGCTGGCCGGGGTTTGATTGCTTTTGTGGATATTGCCGACGATCGCTATTCTGCGGCAGCCAATGGCAACATTGACTTTGAAACCGCAATGGGGCGCATTCATGCCATTTTGCCCGATGGAAGCACGCTCAAAAATGTTGAGGTGTTTCGCCAAGTTTACGAGATTCTGGGCATGGGCTGGGTTTATGCTGCCACCCGTTGGCCCATCATCGGCCCAATTGTCGATTGGCTATACAGTGTCTGGGCTGATTGGCGGCTAGCTTTGACCGGGCGATCGGACTTAAAGACGATTGTTCAGCATCGCCAGCAGCGGTTGGGGGTACCAACCCAGTGTCGGTTGGAAAAATAGTCGATGCACTGTCATAACTTGATTTTAGAAATGACTAGGATTTCTCGCTTGCAACCTAAACCCTAGATCTCCCCACATCATAAGGATGGTTACGGTGCGGTATGTAGCGTCCTCTAGTTCTTATAACAGTAGACCGTAAAGCAGCAGGAGAAAGATTCCCTATCTCTGACCAGTTCTTAACTATTTCTAAAGTCGATAGAATTTGCAGGTGAGGTGCTTCCCTTTGAAAAAAGGAAATTGCTTTCCTATCATCGGTAGCGATCGCCCAGCCTCGGCAAACCGCAATTGCACAGGTTGCAGATTCACCATCATCTCTCAGCTCAAAAACATAGTTTACGAATGTTTCCTGCTCACGCTCAAAATTGAAATCTATGACTGAGAGTAGTCCTTTTTTGATCGCTGTTTCAAACTGATTTACATCCTGATTATTCTCATCTGTCAAGCGTTGGAGAGTCAGTAATTCTTTTTCTCTAACGACTTCAGTCACGACAACTTGAGCTGGAATGGATTTTACAATCTCGATCAAATGACCCGAAGCGCAGAAGTTCAGGACACAACAAGCATCAAGAACGACATGGGAGTGTTTAATTTTCATAACTCATCTCCCAATACCTCACGCCTGACGCAAATCTAGATCAGCAGATTCTTCCACCATCCCGCTGGAATGTTCGCGCAATGTTTCCGCGATGCGCCGAGCTTCTAAGCGATCAACACCAAGGAAACTTGCAAAGCGTCCTTCAGTGATCAGTCCTTGCTCCAGAGCTTCAATGGCAAGGTGTTGATAATGGATAGGGAAGATCTCAGCCCGCTGATCGATCTCTTCTAGGCCTAGCTCTTGCTGTACCTTTCTAACCTTTAATCCTCGATCTCGCAAACGATCCCAAGTTCCTGATGGAAGAAGTTTCGTGTCTTCCAACCGATAAACCAGGGCTTCTATAGAGACTCCATAGTAATGAGCAAGCGTAAACAAATTAGTTGGGGTGAACTTGCCATGAGTCCGATACATATCGTTAAATCGACTTAGCAAACCACTTGTGGGCATTAGAAAATACTTTGGGAAAGCTTCGGCTAATCGTTCACTTTCTGGAATTCTTTTGTATTGCCCCTCAAAATCAACGACAGGCTTTCGTCTATGGGCAAGAAAATGGAGATAACCATGAGCCATCGACCAACGCCGACTTTCCTCGTAGTGATCCAGATTTATTGCCATACAGCCACCAAGCTGGTCATCATAGCTGTAAATTTCTGAATATTTTGCTGGCATCTTTAGGTAGAACACCCTAATCCCTACACTTTGCTCTAGGATGTCTCGTAGCATTGGGATTGGACTATCGCCCAGTCCAAGCCGCTGCCGCTCTGCGATCGCAATACTTTCTGCTGCCACTTCGATCGGCATATTGGTCACGTCATATTCTTGAGGATAGTTACGAGGAATTGGAGCATCCATGATCTTCTCAAGCTCCAAGTAGTTGCGACACAGTTCCTCAAAGCGCTGAATAATTGGGTCTGTTTGTGCTTCTTCCTGATCATTGCGCTGATAAGCTGCTCGGAACTGAACCTCAAATGGCTCAGTGACCGGACTGGAACGAACGAAATCACTAATCGCTCGCCCATAAGCACGAGCCAATTTGATTAACTCATTTGGCTTGAGACGCCGCTCTCCCTTTTCAATTGCAACAATGGTAGTGCGTGCAGCGTCGATCACCTCAGCGGCATCAGCTTGAGTCATCCCACTCTTCCTTCGGGCTTGTTGCAGGAGTTCTCCTAATTTTCGTAAATCGATATTGTCGAGAATGTTGGTAGCCATAGCATTTCCCTTTCGCCCTTACTGAATAGCCATCTGGAAATCCTGAGATACTTGCTGAGCAATCACTTGACTTAAGAAATTTCCTGAAATTTAACGATCAACCGCATGAATAGCAATAGCTAAATCAATCAGGTCAGCAATTAGCGTCGAATTCCATGCTGAGCTTAGCGAAGTCGCCTTCCCTAGCTTCTTCAGGATTACTAATTACTTGTGCAACGCTAGCCGCCATTGCTTGAAACAGCGCGACGGGAAGATCGCCTTTAGCTTTAATGTCTTGCTTGAGTTTCTCCAGTGCAACCCGTGCACATTCATCGCTGGTCGCAGTTCCTTCGCAAAGCCACCCGTACGGTTTTTGATAAAGCCGTCTGAGTCTACTGTGGACAATATCTCCATCGGTCATGACAACCTCCGCCTCTCGGAGTCCTTTAATATTTCAAAGCTAATGCATGGTTTTGACATTGTCAACTATTTTCTAGAAATTATTTTTAAAATGTCAGGATAAAAGTTCGATGCCTCAAGGACTCGAATTTAAGCGGGATATGAGCCTGAGAATGATGTCTGTCACAATGAAGCTTTGGCTCAAGCGTAAGATAGACGGCATAACATCGCTTTGGAGCATCGATTGTTAAGGTTGTCTGCCGACGTTCAGCCTAGTCGTTTGAGAAGTAAGAAAAGAGATGTCAGTATAGTAGAAAGTGACCTTTTGGAGTGGGTTTGCGCCCACGCGACTTGCTACTTTGATGCAGAACCTGGAAACAGTGCTGGCCAAAGAGCTGGCTTGCCGACCCGACCAAATCAAAAACGCCTTGGCGCTGTTTGCCGAAGGTGCCACTATTCCCTTCATTGCTCGTTATCGAAAAGAGCGGACGGGCGAGTTGAACGAAGTCCAGTTAAGGGATCTGGCAGAGCGATACGCTTATCTGACCGAGTTGGTCGATCGCAAAACGGTGATTCTGCAAGCGATCGCCGATCAGGGCAAATTAACAGATGACCTGGAAGCTAAAATTACTGCCTGCACCCAAAAAACCGAATTAGAAGACCTTTATTTACCCTATCGCCCCAAGCGGCGCACTAGAGCCGCGATCGCCAGAGAAAAGGGGCTAGAGCCGCTGGCGGAGTTGCTAAAATCTCTCAATCGTCCGACCGCCACTCCTATTTCCTTAGAGCAGGCGGCGAGCAAGTATGTTTCTGAGCAAGTGCCGTCGGTTGAAGCGGCCCTCAAGGGAGCCGCCGACATTCTGGCGGAAACAGTGGCTGACCAGCCGGAATACCGAGCCTACCTGCGCCAGTACTTGCTGTCATCGGGCGTGTTTGTTTCCCAAATTAAAGCAGCCCATCCGATTGGCAGCACCAAGTTTGAAATGTACCGCAACTATCAGGCTAAGGTGCGGGCGATCGCCCCCCATAACCTGTTGGCGCTGCTGCGGGGTGAAGCAGAGGGACTGCTGAGCCTCGATCTGAGCTTTGACCAAGACCAAGTGCTGACCGAGTTGGAAGCGCGACAGATTCAGACTAATGATCCGGCTCTGCGGCAGTTTTACCGAGAGATGCTAAAGGATGCGTTTAACCGCTTGCTCAAACCCTCTTTGCTGACAGCCGTGATTACCGAGCAAAAGGCCTGGGCGGATCAAGAGTCAATCAAAACCTTTGCTGCCAACCTGCGGGATTTGCTGCTGGCGGCTCCGGCTGGGATGCAGGCAACCCTGGCGATCGACCCTGGGTTTCGGACGGGCTGCAAGACGGCGGTGATTGGCGAGACGGGGCAGTTTTTGGCGTATCAAACGATTTTTCCGCACCAGGCAGCCAACCAGCGCCACCAAGCGGCTCAGACCTTGATAAGCTTAATTCAGAAATACAAAATTCGACTGATTGCGATCGGCAACGGCACGGCGGGGCGAGAAACCGATGCCTTTGTGGCAGAAGTGCTGCCAGGACTTGCACAACCACCGATCAAAGTGATGGTGAATGAATCCGGCGCGTCAATTTATTCCGCCAGTCCGGTGGCGATCGCGGAGTTCCCAGACCTAGACCTGACTGTGCGGGGGGCGATTAGCATTGGGCGGCGGCTGCAAGACCCGCTGGCAGAGTTGGTCAAAATCGACCCAAAATCAATTGGAGTCGGACAGTATCAGCACGATGTTGATCAAAAATTGCTGAAGCAAAAGCTGGATCAGACCGTCGAAAGCTGTGTCAACTATGTTGGGGTTGACCTGAACACGGCTTCTCAGGAATTGCTCACCTTTGTTTCTGGGCTGAACGCCAGCGTCGCCAAGAACATTGTCAGCTATCGCAATCAAAACGGGGCTTTTTGCGATCGCCGTCATTTGCTAAAGGTGCCAAAGCTGGGTGCCAAGGCCTTTGAGCAGGCGGCCGGATTTTTGCGAATTCGCGGCGGCAACAATCCGCTGGATAACACCGCCGTTCATCCCGAAAGCTATGGTGTTGTGGAGGCGATCGCCCGCGACCTGAATTTGCCTCTGACTGAAATTGCTCAAGCCTGCGACAAGCTAAAATCACTCAACCTAAACCAGTATGTGAGTGAGGCGATCGGGGAGCCAACCCTGCGAGATATCTTGCAGGAATTGGAAAAACCAGGACGTGACCCGCGAGCTGAATTTAAATCTGCCACCTTCAGCGATGGCGTCAACCAAATAGCCGATTTGCGAGTGGATATGGAATTAGAAGGTATCATCACTAATGTTGCCAACTTCGGGGCATTTGTGGATATCGGCGTTCATCAAGACGGACTAATTCATGTCTCGCAATTAGCCGATCGGTTTGTTAACGATCCAAGGCAAATTGTCAAAGTTGGCCAGGTGGTGAAAGTTCGAGTTCTGGAGGTGAACGAGTCACTGAAGCGGATTAGCCTATCGATGAAGTCTGCCGCGCTGCCCAACAGCAATCATGCGTCTCCCACTCAAAAATCTAATTCACAACCTTTACCAACCCTAGACGACCTGCAAGCCAAGTTTGGTCGCAAGCCTCGCCCTCAATCGAGGTAGCGAAATGAATCGGCAGCATCGCCAAACTGGGCAGGAAAACTTGACGGGCTACTTGTTTATGGCACCGAGCCTGTTCGTGTTAGGCACCTTTGTTGTGTTGCCGATTCTCTACGCTATTTTTCTGTCCGTACAGAAGGTAAAGCTATTGGGAGGGATTGAATACCAGTTCGTTGGAGCACGAAACTTTGTCCGTCTTTGGCAAGATGAGCGGGTTTGGATTGCTTTACAGAATACAGCCGAATATGTAGCGATCGTAGTGCCAGCTCAAACTCTGCTGGCGCTGGGGCTAGCGGTAACGCTGAATGCTGGTATCAAGGGCAAAAATCTATGGCGAATTATCTACTTTTTGCCGACGATTACGTCCTCGGCGGTGCTGACGCTAATTTTTATGTGGATATACAACGCGAATGGTTTGTTGAACAGTTTTTTGGCAGCGATCGCCCTCCCGACCTATAACTGGCTGGGCGACCCAGCCGTCGCACTAAAGGGAATCATGCTGATGAATATCTGGTCAACCGCCCCTTTTTTCATGGTGATTTATCTAGCCGCCCTGCAAGATATCCCCCAGTCGCTCTACGAAGCGGCTAAGATGGACGGGGCCAGCCCCTGGGAAGAGTTTCTACTGATTACGCTGCCGTTATTGCAGCCCGTCACGTTTTTTGTGATGGCGATGGGGATTATTGGCACGTTCCAGCTCTTTGATCAGGCCTACATTTTTTCCAATGGTTCCGGCGGCCCCAACAACGCTACCTTAACGCTGGTGCTGTTGATTTACCAAGCTGTTTTCCGCGACCTGCAAATGGGCTATGCTGCTGCGATCGCCTTTCTATTGGCAGCGGTGATTATTGGTCTAACCTTGGTTCAACAACGGCTGTTGCATCGTCCGTAATTTTCTGAAGTTATAGCTGCATTCGCCAAAGTTAGGACGTAGACTAGAAGAATTCCTCTAATCTTTCCCCTCTTTATGGCGAAACCCTACAGCAATGACTTTCGACAAAAAGTCATCCAAGCGATCGAGATGGATGGCCTCAAGAAAAGTGAGGCGAGTCAACTGTTCAACATCAGTCGCAACACGATTAACCTGTGGTTTCAGCGCAAAGCCCAAACGGGGGATGTTAAACCCAAACCCAGACAAGTGTCCCAAGAAGGCTTGAGAATCAACAACTGGGAAAAGTTTCGTGCTTTTGTCAAAGTGTATGGCGACAAAACCCAGAGTGAAATGGCAGAGCTTTGGGACAGCACAATTAGCCAACCGAGCAGACTTCCTAGCCCACCTGGGAGACCCCAAAGCACCGCACCTAGTCTATGTCGATGAATCGGGCATGGATGAACGAGACAACTATGGTTACGGGTATGCCCCTACGGGGGAACGCTTCTACGACCTCAAATCAGGTCGGCGACAGGGACGCATCAATCTGATCGCGGGTTATCGCAACGGTGAATTAATTGCCCCCTTGACGGTCGAGGGGGCGTGTAATCAGAGTGTGTTTGAGATTTGGCTAGAAACCCTGCTTGATTCCCCGACTCTGCCCAAGAGAGTGGGTGATTGTCTATGATTGAAGCGGCAGGCTGTCAGGTGGTCTATTTACCCCCCTATTCGCCTGACCTCAATCGAATTGAGAAGTAGCGATCGCACTCCAGTCGTGCGCCGCAAACGACGAGGACGCTGCAACATGCTCAGGACTTTTTCAGCTTGCCACTTTGATCAGGGGTGTCGGAATGAAAAGCTTGATAAATATAAAGATTTTTGGGGATTAAACCTGAATGCATGTTCATACATTAGGATAGGTATTGAAGTTAAAGGAAAAATCCATGACTACCGTCACCCAAATGAAATGTGCCTGTGAATCCTGTGTGTGCGTGGTTTCACTGTCTGATGCTGTAATGAAAGAGGGTAAAGCTTACTGCGGTGAAGCCTGTGCCAACGGTCATCCGGCTGGGCAAGGGTGTGGACACACAGGCTGCGGCTGCGACGCATAATCAGTCTCCAATCCAGCTCATCCATGCCCGATCATCAGGCCAAAAAAATAATCGTTGCAAAGTTTGAGGATGGGGAAGATCCCTGTTGTGAACTTCCTCATGCGGGTCATGCCAGTCTGTTTCAGACTGAAGTGCTTACGGTTGAGAAGGCGCAGCGAATGTCAGAGTTTCTTGGCTTTTTAGCTGACACCAATCGCTTGCGAATTCTCTCCATCCTGGCAAACCAAGAGATGTGCGTGGGTGATTTAGCAATTGCCCTAGAGATGAATGAGTCGGCAGTGTCTCATCAGTTGCGAACCTTGCGGGCGATCCGGTTGGTCAATTTTCGTAAGCAAGGACGGCATGTGTTCTACCGCCTTCAAGATCACCATGTGCTTAACTTCTATCAGGCTGTAGCTGAGCATATCGATGAGGCGATCGAGTAGCTGGAGCCTCGAACTAACGCCGCCCAAAACCCTTGGCCCGCATGCCTACCACCAAGGCCAAGTCTTTTCTCCTGAAAGAATGTTGTACGATAAAGCACAAGTCTTGCAATTGAGAGCAGTCGCAATGGCAAAAGTTTTTACGGGCAGGGTGGTGCTTCCGGGCGATCGCATTAATGAGTACTTCGAGGCGCTGCAACAGGCAGAAGCTGCTAGAGCACCTTTCCGGGAAACCTTAGAGCACCTAAACCAGGGATTTGCTGCGTTTTTAGCTACGAAATATGTGCCTAAAACGGTGCGGAAGCATACCGGCATTGTTGATTTGTTCATTGACTTCATTTGTAACTATACCGATGTGGAGCAAATTGAAGATATCACCAGGGGGATGGTGAACAGTCACTTCCGTAGTTGGTACAAACGCAAGATCATAGATTCGGCGACGGAAAGTGACTTACGAGTGGCACTGCGGAAGTTTTTTCAGTTCTTGGCGACTGAGGAAGGGATCACCAATCAGAAAGTTCTAGATGCCCTGAAATAGCTTCGTAGGGTTCACAGTGGTTTGAAGATTTGAAAAGAAGATAGGAGAGAATCAATGGCCATTGCCGCACCAGAACCAAAAGCTGAATTACGCCCCGTTGGCGAACAGCGGGTGGTATTGCGAGGCTTATCTTGGGACGCATACCTGCAAATTCTGGATGCGTTACCTCAATCCCGGGGCTCTCGATTAACTTACGACGATGGAGTGTTGGAAATTACCATGCCGTTAGAGGATCATGAGTTTTCGGGTCGTTTGATTGAGCGTTTTATTTTGACTCTGGTTGAGCTGATGGGACTGCGAATGAAAACGATGGGTTCAACCACCATGAATTACCCCCGCCTCAAGAAAGGAGCAGAACCGGACAATGCCTACTACATCCAAAATCAACCGCTGGTAAAGGGTCGGAATGTAGATTTTGGCCAAGACCCGCCGCCGGATTTGGTGGTAGAGGTGGATATTACCCATACGGATATTGCTAAAAACCAATTTTATTCCAGTCTGGGAATCCCAGAGTTTTGGCGGTTTAATGGCAAGATCTGGCGGATTTATCAGCTTCAGGAAGGGATATATGTGGAGGTCGAAGTAAGTCCCACGTTTCCTAGGGTGCCAAAGGAGCGGCTATATATGTTTCTGGAACAAGCGAAAGAGGACGAAATTGAAGCGGTACAGTCATTACGGACTTGGTGGCAGGGAAAAGCATAGGTGATACGAAGGAGATAATGTTATTTTAGCCAACACGGGGCAGCATCCTGACGATTGAGGACTAGCAAGAATTTAAGAGGTTGGGCGGGTTGAAACTTTGCTGAAGTGTCGCCTGCAAAGACAGCACCATCCGTTAGAGTCAGTTTTGTGACTGGAGATCCCGCTGTGAAATTCAGATTCTCCAGGTTAACCCAGAATACGTTACAAAAGCTCTGTGGTGTAATGGAGCGATCGAGTAGCTAACGCCGCCCGAAACCCTTGGCCCGCAATGCCTGTGACCAAATACCCAATTCTCCATTTTGTCCCCCAGCCGCAAGCTGATGCCTTTGGGGGTGCCAGACCAAGCAAGCAAAGCCGCTGATCGCT
>JAHHGS010000108.1 GCA_019359715.1 Aphanocapsa sp. GSE-SYN-MK-11-07L
TAGTTCATCCGAGAGCGCCTGGATTTAACCCCCCATTTCCTGTCGATTTTCTCCCCTGCCAGGGGTTGCTTTTAAGAGGGTGCCGAAGTTCTGACTCAAGGTGCCGAAGTTCTGTCTTTCAGCACTAGCCAGCATTGCCACCCGGCTCGAAAAACAGCAGGCAGTCGCCCAGCAGTTTACTGACCAATTGGTCAAAGCAGACGAGCTTTACCAAAAGGTGCAGGGCGTTGAGCAAACTCAAGCAGCCTTAAAAAACTTCTTATCGAAAATCAATATGCTGATTTATGTCCTCAAGCAATCGGCCAATCCTGATGCCCAAGACTCAGCCCTGGCACTTTTAGAGTCGGAATGCCATCTAGAAATTGGCTTGCTCAACCAAGTGCCCCAACTGCAATCCATGCTGGCACCCGAAAACGTTGAGTTTTTGCGTCAACTGAGTCTGCTCAAATAAGCGATCGCTAATTTTTCTATGGGTTTTCGACCTCGTGATTCTGCCAAATATCGCCGCCGCCGAACCTTGGCACTGGTGGCGCTGCTGTTAGTCTGGAGCATCCTGCTCGGTTGGAGTTTGGCAACGCTGGGTCAAGCGGCAGAGCCAACTGTGACGACCGACCAACCTGCGGTTCAAGCGCTGACAATTGGCACGGTTGATGCAGTTCCTCAAACGCTAGCCCTCGCTCAGCAGAGCTATGCTGCCAATTGCGGGTCTTGCCACCTGTTAATTCCGCCCCAAGTCTTGCCCTCCGATAGCTGGCGCGAAATTCTGTTAGACCCGAATCACTATGGGGTGCAACTGCGATCGCTGCCGCAGTCTGACTACAGCTTAATTTGGAAGTATTTGCAGTTCTTTTCTCGCCGCCTAAATCCAGACGAGCAAATGCCATTCCGCGTCGGCAAATCCCGCTATTTTAGAATTCTGCACCCCAAAGTGGAATTTGCTCAACCTGTCACCCTGAGCACCTGTGTGACTTGCCATCCCGGCGCTTCTAAATATGATTTCCGCAGCCTCACCCCGGAGTGGCAAAACTCCCCTTAGACTTGAAAGATCAGGACTAATGCCCTAGCGAGAAATAGAGCATGTTCACGCAACTGCGATTCCAGAATTTCAAATCTTGGCAAGACACAGGCGACATCCGCATGGCTCCGCTGACAGGATTCTTTGGCCCCAATAGCTCTGGAAAAACAGCGATTTTACAGTTTTTGCTGATGCTAAAACAGACCGTTGAATCGAGCGATCGCAATCGCATTTTACATACAGGTGATGCCCACACCTATGTAGATTTGGGTACAACCTATGATTTAATTCATCAGCACCAATTACCCAACCAAATATCATTCAATTTGAGATGGCAACCTACGCCTACTAATGCCGAGAATTTACCTTTGCTACCTTGTCGCAAGCAAGACACTGATGAATATTCTGGTGTTCATTTATCACAATATCGATCAGCCCTAGAATTCTCCTGTACTATTTTTCTAGATCTAAATAATATTACAGTCAACAATCTTTCCTATATCTATACGGATCAAAATCAGCAACAAAATGCGATAGAAATGACACGTCAAAACTCAAATTTCTATAATTTGACTTTGGCTGGAGAAACAATTGCCTCTTTGAAGCCTTCTTTTATAGAAAGACTGTCCGCTCCTTTTAAGTTTTATAGTTTTCCTGTTAATTTCTTCAAATTTTCTGTCGTCTCTACTGATGGAACGCTTCGCTTTATTCCAGATGAAAAACCTCGCTTTATTCAAAATGATTTTTTAGATGAGTTAGTTCTGTCACTGGAGAATCAGCTTAAAGACCTTTACTATCTAGGCCCTTTGCGGGAATATCCCAGGCGAATTTATAACTGGTCAGGTGAGCAGCTAAAAGGTGTTGGTCAATATGGAGAAAGCACAATTCAAGCACTTTTAACATCTCGTAAAGATAATTCTGTTGTTCAAGAGAAAGTTGCCTACTGGTTGAAAGAACTGGGATTAATCCATGACTTTCAACTTCAGCCAATAGCTGCCAATCGCCAGGAATATGAGCTATTAGTACGCCGCACCCCTGGCAGCTCAAAAGTTTCACTTAAAGATGTCGGTTTTGGTGTTTCTCAGGTTTTACCTGTGTTGGTGCTTTGTTACTATGCTCCGCAAGGTGCAACAATTATCTTTGAACAGCCAGAAATTCATTTGCATCCATCAGTGCAGGCGGGTCTGGCGGATATTTTTATTGATGTCATTAAAACTCGAAACGTGCAGATTATTATTGAAAGCCATAGTGAACATTTGCTGCGAAGATTGCAGCGGCGAATTGCTGAAGAAACTCAACACTTTAGCAATCAGGATGCCGCCCTTTATTTCTGCCATGTTGATCAAGAGGGCAAATCAGTTCTAGACTCTTTGCAGCTTGACCCCTACGGCAACATCAGCAATTGGCCTAATGGCTTCTTTGGCGATGAAATGGGTGATTTAGTGGCCATGACTGAAGCAGCAATGCAGCGTCAACTGCTGGAGCAAAGGAGTTAATGTTCGTTGTTGTTGATACTAATGTTTTGATTGTTGCCAATGGTCGCGCTACTCCCCAAGCAAACCCTACTTGCGTTACAAACTGCGTTCGCCGCCTACAATCCATCCGAAACCAAGAGGTGCTTGTGATTGACGACGGGTGGCATATTCTCAGTGAATATAGGCGTAAAGTTTCTCCGAGTGGACAGCCTGGAGTCGGGGATGCTTTTCTGAAATGGGTCTTAACAAATCAGAAAAACCCTAACCGTTGTGTGGATGTTTCGATTACCCCCATTCCGGGTGAGGAGAGTTTTGTTGAATTTCCCTCAGATGTTGAGCTTGCTAATTTCGATCGCAGCGATCGTAAATTTGTGGCAGTTGCGCTTACTCATCCAGCTAAACCGCCAATTTTGAATGCTGTAGATTCTGATTGGCGAGATTTTTACCAGCCCTTGGCTCGAAATGGGGTTCAAATTGAGTTTCTCTGCCCTGAGATCCTCGCCCCGTGCAATTAACGATAGATGTTATGAAATTTCTCTCGATACCTAAAAATTGGCAGCGATCGCTGAATTGGTTTTTAGCTGGTTTATTTTTAGTCTCATTTTTAGCTGTACCGCTGACTCAATCCAAAATCAATGCCCAAACGGCTCGTCCAGAAATTCGCGGTGTTTGGATTACGGTCAACGACACGCCCATGGTTAGGGATCATGCCAAACTAGTAGCGGCAATTGATCAATTGGCTCAGCTTAACTTCAATACGATTTACCCCGTCGTCTGGAATTCTGGTTATGCCCAGTATCCCAGCCCGGTTGCTCAACAGGCGGGGGCGCAACCCTTTATCCCCAAAGGTTCACAGGGGCAAGACACCTTGGCGGATTTAATCGATTTAGCCCACCGTCGCGGTCTGCTAGTAATTCCCTGGTTTGAATTTGGCTTTATGACGCCGCCCACCTCCGAGTTAGCGGTCAATCATCCAGACTGGCTGACCCAGCAGCGCGATGGCGGGCTAACTTCAATCACTGCCGCCGGGGAAGTGGTCTGGCTAAATCCCTTTCTTCCCCAAGTGCAGCAGTTTCTAGGTAGCCTCGTGCAGGAAGTGGTCAGCCGCTACGATGTCGATGGGATTCAGTTTGATGACCATGCCAGTTTGCCCAACCAGTTTGGCTACGATAACTACACCGTTGGGCTGTACCGCAAAGAAACCAAGAAAAATCCCCATCCAGACCCCCAAAACCCAGACTGGCTGCGCTGGCGGGCCAACAAAATTACCGCCTTTGTGGACCAACTGAACAAATTAGTTAAAACCCTCAAACCGAGGGCAATTTTCTCGGTTTCTCCAGCTCCCTACGACTTTGCCTACAAGGCTCAAATGCAGGATTGGCTGGGTTGGGTGCGGTTAAATCTGGTCGATGAGCTAGTTGTACAGGTCTATCAGCGAGATTTGGGTAGTTATATCGAAAAAATTAGTCGCCCGGAGATGCAAGAGGCCAATCAAAAAATTCCAACCGGGATTGGGATTTTGACCGGATTGAGAACTCAACTGATTCCGATGTCGTTAATTCAAAGTCAAGTCCAAACCGCCCGCGATCGCGGGTTTGGGGTAGCCTTTTTCTCCTACGAAAGCCTCTGGAACTATGCGCCTGAACCTGCCTCAGAACGGCAATTTGGCTTTCACAATTTGTTTCGTGCCCCCGCTTTGCGCGCTAGGGCCCAATGATCCAACCTTAAAACTTCTATGACCCCAGTTGAACAAGCAATCGCTTGTGTGAGAGTCTGCCAGATGCTATCAAATGGGTATCAGCCAATTTACGTTTTTCGCTATAACGAAAGTACCAGAATTGTCTTTATCCTGGCTGGTGTGACCGAAAGCTTAGAAATTCTGATTTTTCCTGATGGTCAATGGAGGTTTAACGATGAAGCCTGACTTTAGCAAAATGAACCGTCAAGAACTCAGAGCCTACGTTTTGACTCATCGAGAGGATGATGATGCGAGCGAGGCATTAATTAAACGGGGGAGTTCAAATAGCCCCAAATTTCGGTTTCCTCAAACCGATGAAGACTTAAAGGAAATGGAAATGATTCTCCATCAGAAACTAAGGGGTGGCGAGAAATCGATTTAGACTTCGACGATAGGCAGTCCTAAATCATGACTTGAACGTTGCCCGACGATGGATGCTAAACGCTGGCTGCTTTTAGGATTAGCTCTCGGTCTGACAGGTTGCCAAGATTTGCAGAGCTTTGTGGCGCCGCCGCAAATTCTTGGCGGCGGCATCAATAGCCAATTTGCCGATGAGCATCCGACTTTGAGCAGCAATGGACGCTACTTGGCCTTTGCCTCCGATCGCACCTACAGCCGCAATATTTATCTCTATGACCTGCAAGCAAAGCAATTTATTGATTTACCTAACCTGAATCGGCTCAACTCTAGCCAAGACCAGCCTGCCCTCAGCGCCGATGGGCGCTACATTGCCTACGTTTCGACCGAGCGGGGACGACCGGATGTGTTTGTCTATGACCGCACCAGCGGGCGATCGCAGCTATTGACCGCTACGATTAGAGGCAGCGTGCGATCGCCGTCCATTAGCGGCGATGGCAGAACGGTTGCCTACCAAAGCAGCCGCTTGGGCCAATGGCATATTGAACTCTACGATCGCGGCGCTCAACTGAATCAGACTCGCTAACTCTCTTACCTCAATCGCTATGCTGGCAGACAAAAAACTTCAACCGACTGTTAGCGGACAGGATAACCCCCAACTGCACTACCAGATTGCCTGCCCGCAGCCTGCGTCGCACCTGTTTGAAGTCAAATTAACGGTTGAAGATTGGCAGCAGCCGACGCTTGATTTAATGCTGCCGGTCTGGACACCCGGCTCCTACCTGGTGCGAGAGTACGCCAAACATCTGCAAGATTTTTCTGCCCAAAGCCTTAGCGGTCAGCCACTAGCCTGGATCAAGCAGAGCAAAAATCATTGGCAAGTGACAACGCCGATCGCTGAGTCAGTCCAGATTAGCTATCGAGTTTACGCGAATGAGCTTTCAGTCCGGACAAATCACCTCGACCAGACCCACGCCTACTTTAATCCAGCCGCCCTTTGTTTCTATCTGCCGGGGTTAGAACAGCAGGCGATCGCGATTACCGTCACTCCACCCGATCAAGCATGGCAAGTCACGACCCCATTACCCCACCTAGAGAGTCAGCCCAATACTTTCTTAGCCCCAGATTTTGACACCCTAGTCGATAGCCCATTTGAAATTGGCGCTCATGCTATTTACGACTTTGTTGTGTTGGGCAAGCCGCATCAACTGGCAATTTGGGGCGAGGGCAATCTTGACCCAGCACGAATCATTGCCGATACGCAAAAGCTAATTGAGGTCGAAGCTGACCTGTTTGGCGGCTTGCCCTACGATCGCTACCTGTTTTTGCTTCACCTGTCCAGCCAAGGCAACGGGGGCTTAGAACACAAAACCTGCTGTTCCCTGAATTATCCTCGGTTTGGCTTTCGCTCCGAGGAAAAATATAATCGCTTTTTAACCCTGGTTGCTCACGAGTTTTTTCATCTTTGGAACGTGAAGCGGATTCGCCCCCAAGCCTTAGAAGCGTTTGATTATGGAGCTGAAAACTATACGCCCTCTCTCTGGTTCAGTGAAGGCACCACCAGCTACTACGATCAGCTTTTTCCGCTGCGGGCGCAGCTCTTTGATGCCAAGTGGTATTTAAAGCTGGTGTCAGAGTCGATTACGCGCCTGCAAACCACACCGGGGCGGCGGGTTCAGCCTGCCAGCGAATCCAGTTTTGATGCCTGGATTAAGCTGTATCGCCCAGATGCCAACAGCCGCAACGCCCAAATCTCCTATTACCTGAAGGGAGAATTAGTCTCAATGCTGCTGGATTTGCTGATTCGCCACCGCCATCCGGGCACGAAATCCCTGGATGATGTAATGCGGCAAATGTGGCAGCAGTTTGGCCAACCCGAAATTGGCTTTAGCCCTGCTCAACTCCAAGCAGTGATTGAATCGGTGGCAGGACAAGATTTAGGTGATTTCTTTGCCTGCTACGTTGATGGCACAGCGGAATTGCCCTTTGAGAATTATTTGCATCCGTTCGGGCTAGAACTCCAGGCTGAGGTCAACCCCGACGACCAGCCCTATCTGGGTATGAGTGTTAAAACCGATCGCGCTACGACGCAAATTCAAGCAATTGATTCTGGTTCTCCGGCTGAGCAAGCAGGCTTAAATGTGGGCGATGAGGTGTTGGCGATGGCTGGGTTTCGCATCACCGCTGACCAGTGGAGCGAGCGGCTCAAAAACTACCAGCCTGGCGATCGACTTGACCTGACGGTGTTTCATCAAGATCAACTGCGAACCTGTACGCTTCAGCTTGCTGAACCCATTCCGACTCGCTATCAAATTCATCTGCGATCGGAATTAACCAGCCAGCAGCGCACTAACTTAGAAAGCTGGTTAGGGGAAGGGGCAGCATCGCTCCTCGCCAAGTCTTAAAGTGCCGTCAAATGCGTCTAGCATTTTGCTCAGAATTTGAGCTGACCAGCGTCAATCACCCCGATCGCACCGCAGACATCGGTGTAGTACCAGGAGCCAACAGAGCCATAGATGTTGATGCTCTGCCGGGTTTTGACTGAGCAGAGAATGTTTCCGTTTGGCGATCGCCTGACATTGGAGGGCGGATCAAAAACGAAGGCTGAGGTTGCCTGAGTCTCCCGGTAGCTACAAACCACATTCAGCATCCTCTGAGTTGCCGCAGATTGCGGGCGGTTGATCTGCCGTTCTGGAAAAGTTGTCCAAGTCCCATTTGGGCAGTTGGCTTGGCTTTGGATTCTTTCAGACCCCAGATAATAAACAAAATCAACGCTGCGATCGCTGGGAATGGAAATTGAGCAGAGGTCAACATTCACACTTTTGCCGTTGACCGCCGTGCCAGCAAAGTAATTGCACGACTGAGCTGAAGCAACTAACTGCTCTGTTAAACCTAAACCAGCAAAAATAGAGAAAATACTCAATGCAAAACAGGGGTGATTGGCGATCGCTCGATTCACATCAACTCCAGTGAGTTTTCAAGGTGGCACTTTAAATGATTGCAGTAGTTCTGGGGGTGGATTGAACTTACCGCTGTTATAGTCATCCCATAGTTTAGAGAGGATCTTGGTGAAGTCAAAAAGCCTACCCTCGTTTTCAAACCAGAAAATTTGGATAGGCTTTTGATTTTATTTCAACTGGATTAACTATCCAAGTAGAGCGTGGGCGTGGGCGAGGACGTTATCAGCGCTGAAGCCAAATTTCTCCATGCAAACGCCGCCGGGGGCTGAAGCGCCAAACCGATCGAGGGTAACGGTGTCGCCTTCAGTGCCAATGTATTTATGCCAGCCAAAGCTAGCCGCTGCTTCCACAGCCAACCGCTTGGTAACAGCTTTCGGGAAGACTGATTCTTTGTAAGCGGCATCTTGGGCTTCAAACAGCTCAAAGGAAGGCATCGAAACCACCCGCACCTTCTTGCCGGCCAATTTCTCAGCAGCACTAACGCACAGGTTCACTTCAGAACCCGTCCCAATCAGGATAATGTCGGGGGTGCCTTGGCAATCGACGATCGTGTAGGCTCCCTTGGCGACGCCATCAATTGATGTGCCGGGCAAATTGGGCAGATTTTGGCGCGAGAAGGCCAGCAGGGTCGGGCTGTGCTGTTGGGCGTTAGTGATTGCCACTTTATAGGCACCAGAGCATTCGTTGCCGTCCGCCGGGCGAATCACCGTCAGGTTAGGAATTGCCCGCAGAGAAGCTAAAGTTTCAATTGGCTGGTGGGTGGGCCCGTCTTCGCCCTGCCCGATCGAGTCGTGGGTCATCACCCAAACGACACCGGCCTGAGACAGAGCCGAAAGGCGAATCGCTGCCCGCATGTAGTCAGTAAAGATCAAGAAGGTGGCACCGTAGGGAATTAGCCCAGAGCCATGCAGAGCAATCCCGTTGCAGATCGCTCCCATGCCGTGTTCCCGGACGCCAAAGTGGATGTTGCGGTTTTGATACTGCCCTTTTTGGAAATCGCCAGAGATTTTTAGCTCAGTCAAATTAGAGTGGGTCAGGTCAGCCGAACCGCCAATCAGCCCTGGCAAGACCGGAGCCAGCTTGTTGAGGCAGGTTTCAGAATGCTTACGGGTGGGTAGCCCTTTATCTTCTGGGGTATAGGTGGGCAAAACGCTATCCCAACCGGCGGGCAGTTGGCGAGAAATCAGCGCTTCAAACTCAGCCGCTTCCTGGGAATACTTGGTTTTGTACTGGGCCCAAGTTGAATCCCACTCGGCTTCGTCGCTGGCTCCCCGCTCGATCGCCTTTCGCATGTGGGAGACGGCATCGGCGGGTAGTTCAAACGGTTCATAGTTCCAGCCCAGGTTTTCGCGGGTCAGCTTTACTTCATCACCGCCCAAGGCAGCCCCGTGAATCCCGGCCGTGTTGCACTTGTTGGGAGAACCGAAGCCAATCGTGGTTGTCACCTTAATCATGGTCGGCTTGTCGGTGACTTTTTTGGCTTCGGCGATCGCGGCCGCAATCCCAGCTAAATCTGTGTTGCCGTCTTCGACGTGCAAAACGTGCCAGCCGTAGGCTTCAAATCGCTTCGAGACATCTTCCGTAAAGGCAATATCGGTCGAACCATCAATCGAAATGTGGTTGTCATCGTAGAGAGCAATCAGCTTGCCTAGCCCCCAATGACCGGCGATCGAGCAGGCTTCCCCAGATACCCCTTCCATGTTGCAGCCATCACCCAGAATCACATAGGTGTAATGATCAACCAGGGTGCAGTCAGGCTTGTTGAACTTGGCCGCCAAGTGGGCTTCGGCTAGGGCTAGACCGACCCCGTTGGCAATCCCTTGCCCCAAGGGGCCAGTGGTGACTTCAATCCCTTTGGTTTCAAAGTTTTCTGGATGCCCAGGCGTGTGGGACTCCCACTGCCGAAATTGCTTGATATCTTCAATGCTGACGCTGTCGTAGCCGGTTAGATGCAGCAGCGCATAGTGCAACATGCAGCCGTGCCCGGCCGAGAGCACAAACCGATCGCGGTTAAACCAGCCGGGGTTCTTAGGGTTATAGCGCATGAACTGATCCCAGAGCACAAAGGCCATTGGGGCTGCGCCCATCGGCAATCCGGGGTGGCCAGACTTGGCTTTCTCGATCGCATCTACGGCCAGGAAGCGGACAGAATTAATACACAAGTCCTGAACGGATTGGGTAGCAACAACCATGGTTTCTTCTCTTTAGGGGTTAATCAATGGTACTTTCGGAACGCTAAGGTGACGTTATGGCCACCAAAGCCAAAGGAATTGGAGAGGGCAACCTCGACGGTTTGGGCCCGGCTGGTATGGGGAACGTAGTCTAGGTCGCATTCAGGGTCAGGGTTGTCTAGGTTAATTGTAGGAGGAACGCGATCGTTAGCCACTGCCATCGCCGTTGCGACTGCTTCAATGCCGCCCGATCCACCCAGCAAATGCCCTGTCATTGACTTGGTTGAACTCACCGCTACCTGATAAGCATTATTACCTAAAGCTTTCTTGATTGCCGCCGTCTCCGTCGGATCATTTGCCCCAGTGCTGGTGCCGTGGGCATTAATGTAGCTGACCTGATCAGGCGTTAAACCGGCATCTTTGAGGCAGAGTTCAATTGCCCGCGCCGCCCCGGCTCCACCCGGCACCGGCGCCGTCATGTGGTAAGCATCGCAGGTTAAACCATAGCCAACGATTTCGGCATAAATCCTGGCACGCCGGGCTTGAGCCTGTTCAAGTTCCTCTAGAATTAGGACGCCCACCCCTTCACCCAGGACAAAACCGTCCCGATCGCGGTCAAAGGGTCGGCTGGCATGGGCTGGGTCATCGTTGCGGCTGGTCAGGGCCCGGCAGGCGGCAAATCCAGCCACCGATAGAGGAGTGACGGCAGCTTCGGTGCCACCGCAAATCATTGCCTTGGCATAACCCCGCTGCACCAGCCGGAATGCATCACCGATCGCATTTGAGCCAGCCGCGCAGGCCGTGACGGTGCAAGAATTTGGCCCCTTAGCGCCGGTATGAATTGCCGTCAAGCCAGCGGCCATGTTGGCAATCATCATTGGAATCATAAACGGGCTACAGCGATCGGGCCCACGGGTGAGGTAGATCTCCTGTTGGTCTTCCAAAACTTTCAATCCACCAATGCCAGTCCCAATGATCACGCCGATATCCGGCGCATTCAGGTCGTTGATCACCAGCCCAGAGTCGGCGATCGCCTGCTGGCTGGCGGACACCGCAAACTGGGCGAACCGATCCATCCGCTTGGCATCTTTACGATCCATAAAGGCTTCTGGGTTAAACCCCTTCACCTCACCGGCAATCCGGCAATCGTGGTGAGAGGCGTCAAACAGAGTAATTGTGCCAATCCCGTTTTGGCCAGACATCAACCCTTGCCAATATTCCGCCAGCGTATTGCCAATCGGAGTAATTGCCGCTAGTCCGGTTACTACAACGCGCTTAGAGTCCAGAGTTGTCATGGTCTATGGGTTAGGCAGCAACTTTGCCGCCGATGAAATCAACTGCATCTTGAACAGTTTTGATCTCTTCTGCCGCTTCGTCGGGAATTTCAATGTCAAATTCTTCTTCCAGGGCCATAACTAGCTCAACCACATCCAGGGAGTCAGCGCTGAGGTCATTGGCAAAGTTGGCTTCTGGCTTAACGTCGCCAGCATCCACACTCAGCTGATCAGCCACAATTGTCTTGACCTTCGCAAAGATTTCTTCTTGAGTCATATCTGTGTTACTCGTTACAAGCAGAACCGGACTAGCTGACCCGACAGGGGATAATCTTCAGCCAGTTTCCAATCTAGTCCTTTTCGGGCCCAGAATCAATCGTCCTGATTCAGGAAGTCAACGTTTTGACACTGGCTGCAACCTGACTGGCGATCGCCATTATTGATACTTTGTTAGTTCGCGCATTGGCGCGGCTAGTGCATCCCTCTCCTGAAGGATTTATAGATTGGGATCATCCTTAAATTGACTCAGACTTGGCTTACTATATAAGACTAGCGAGTGCTTAAAATTCGACAGGCTGTAACCACACGCATACGTCACTGAACATTTGGTGATTGAGGTTGCAGTGCTGGCAGGTCGATATTTGTCAAGTGCTATTACCCAGACCGTCTGTGCCATTTTTTCTGCCCATTGCCGACATGAGTAACCCTCTGGTTGGATGCTGGGGTATCTCTCTACTCAATCAGGAGCGGGGGGAGGGGAGGACTAAATGGCTCTGTCGTTTTAGCCAATAGTCGTTTTAGCCAATACTGGTAGTACCCAGAGGAATTTGTTATTGCATGGAACTTTCAATTCATAGTTTGCTGGCCAACTTTGCTGAAGATAAGTTGGTTGCCCCCAAAGCCTTAGAAAAAAAACTGGGCTGTGAAGATTCAGCCAGCATTCATCGCTTGCAGATTGCCCTGGATGCCCTGGAGAAAATTGGCATTTTGGCCAAAGAGCGCGGCAAGTATCGGCGGGTAGCAGAGTCAGAACTGGTGGAAGGAAAGCTCCGCTGTTCCAGTAAAGGGTTTTGTTTTGCAATTCAAGATCAAGAAGGCAGCGAAGATATTTATATTCGCGAAAGCCAGTTGAGCAACGCCTGGAATGGCGATCGCGTCTTGGTGAAAGTGACCAAAGAAGGACGGCGGCGGCGCAGTCCAGAGGGCGAAGTCCGCTTAATTTTAGAGCGCAGCAACCCTTCGGTGATTGCGAAGGTGAAGCAAACAGAGCAAGGAATTCGCGGCGTCCCCCTCGACGATCGGCTGCTGTTT
This sequence comes from Aphanocapsa sp. GSE-SYN-MK-11-07L, assembly GCA_019359715.1. Lineage (GTDB taxonomy): Bacteria > Cyanobacteriota > Cyanobacteriia > Thermosynechococcales > Thermosynechococcaceae > JAHHGS01. The sequence goes on from JAHHGS010000108.1 coordinate 12,302, forward strand.
GAATTGGATTTGCAGCCCAATCAAACCGTGTCTGACCCAGCAACGGCGGTGGATCAACTGGCCCATGTCCAAGTGGTGCGCTATCCGCTTGGCCAGTACCCACCTCTGGGCACGATTACCCAAATCTTAGGCGACGACGCTCAATCGGCGGCGGATACAGAGCTGGTCTGCTGCAAGTATGGCTTCCCGCGCCAGTTCTCGGAGGCGGCTCTAGGGCAAGCCCTACCAGGCAAGCTGAAAAAAGCTGATTTGAAAAACCGCTTGGATCAGCGATCGCACCTCACCGTTACGCTGGGGGCAACAGCTCTTGCTGATACAGCAATTTCCCTCGAATCGGCTGGATCAGACAATTGGCTATTAGGGGTTCACATTGCAGACGTTTCCCATTGCATCAGCCCAGACACTCCCCTCGATCAAGAAGCCTACAAGCGGGGGTTGGCTGTTTACCTGGGTGAGATTGCCCTGCCGCTGCTGCCGGAAACATTAGTCGCTGCCAGTTTTGTGCCCGGAGAGGAACGGTTTGCGATTTCCCTGCTGCTAACAATTAATCCTGAGGGGGAGGTGCTGGAGTACGAAATTCAACCCTCTGTGATTCAGGTGGATCATGCCCTCACGGCTGAACAGGTGGCAGCCGACCTGCCAGCCAAGTCAGCTTTAGGCAGTTGGCTACAGCAAGCCCAAACTCTCAGCCAAGCCCTCCGGCAGCAGCGCCACCAGCGGGGCAGTTTTGATCTTAATCTGGCGCAGAATTCTCTCACCTGCTACAGCGATGAGGGGCTGTCTAAGGCGATCGCCATTGATTCAGCCAATCCTACCCGCTCAATGCTGAGTGAGTTTGCCCTGTTGGCCAACCAAACCCTGTTGTCTCACCTGCAAGCACTGAACGTGCAAGCCATCTACCGAGTCCAATCTCCGCCAGATGCCTTGGATGTCCAGGAATTGATCAAGTTAGCTACTAATCTGGGCATTGCCCTCAGCTTGGCCAACGAAGATGCGGTTCAGCCGCAGGACTATCAAAACTTTGCGGCTCAGTTGCTGGAGTCTGACCTGGCGCCTGTCTTAACTGAGCTGTTGCTGGATACATTGCGCCCCGCCACCTATAGCGCTGTGGCTGGCCCACACTTTAGCTTGGCAGCCGTGATGGGCTACGGGTCAATCGTGTCTCCGCTCAGCCGCTATGCTGACCTGCTGAATCAGCGGGTTTTGCAGGCAATTTTTGCCGATGGGCGCGATCGCCGCACTTCCCGGGCCAAAGAAAAGGTGAATCTGCGCCATAGCTCTTGCCTGGGGCAGGTGAGTTGGAATGTGTTGCCCCCCGATAGTCAGCGCGACTTAGAAGCGGCGATCGCGGCCGCGATTCCCCACCTAAACGAAAAAGAGCGGATCGCTCAACAGGCGATCAAAGACCTAGAGGGGCTACAAAAAGTCAAGCAGATGCAGCAGCGAACAGGCGAAGTGTTTGCTGGCTTGATCACCGGCATTCAGTCCTATGGCTTTTTCGTTGAAATTGCCGAGCTAATTGTCGAGGGGCTGGTGCATGTGAGTTCGCTTAAGGACGACTGGTATGAGTACCGATCGCGGCAACAAACCCTGATTGGCCGCAAAAATCGCCGCCAGTATCGGCTCGGCGATCGGGTGGAAGTCCAGGTCAAAAGCGTCGATTACTATCGACAGCAAATTGACCTGCTGGTGGTGGGCGGCGGCAGCGAAGCTTCTGAAGAGGATTTAGTGGAAGGAACAGATGCCAATCCTGAATCTGCTGACCCTGAGATTTGAACCGTGGCGGCTGAGCTGTCGGCGGTGGCTTGGGTGGGGGATGCTTTTAGCGTTGCTGCTTGTAATCAGTAGTCCTGATGCACTGGCTCAGACCAATCCAGAGCCGAGAGAGCGGATGCAAGTCTCTTTCTCAGTTTTGGGGGTTGACCCGTTGCGGGGAGAACTGGAAGCTCGACTAGAATTTGATCCCTTGCACAAGGGGCGTTTGCAGCAGGATGGCTTGCCTAATCAAGACTTAATTCTGTACGTCAACAGCGTTGATAAGCAGGGATCAGAGATCAGGTTTTTGGCTGGGCGGTCAATGGATGCGATCGCGGCTCGATTTAACTTGTTTGCAGGACACCCCAACTACTACCCGTTTGATCGCTATCTGGCGGAAATTTCCCTGGATTTGACCATGAGCAATCCAAGCAAGCAAGAGGTGCCGATTGATTTTATCTACGGTGGCCAGTTTCCTGGCTTCGAGCTGGAGTTTGAGCCTGAAACAGGCGGGGATGACAGCATTGGGATTGACTATGAGGTCAGGATTCGGCGATCGCTGCCTGTGCTGATGTTTGCCTGCTTCATCATGCTGATGATGTGGTTTGTCTCAGTCCTAGCAATTCTGATTGCGCTCATGTATTGGCGAACAGGGCGTATTCCTGAACCAACCACATTGGGGTTGATGGCAACCCTGCTGTTTGCGTTTCCGGCTATTCGCAATGCTCAGCCAGGGGTGCCACCCGTCGGAACACTCGGAGATTTTCTCTCCTTTTTTTGGGCCGAATCTCTCGTCATTATTGCCTTGGCAATCACTTGGGTTTGCTTCTTGCGGCGCTTCAGCAAATCTAAACCCTAACGGCGGTGCAGGAATTTTCGCGGGGTTCGGCTCCGCTCACCCCGCGAAAATGTGCTTGTCTTTAAGCGGTGATTGGTTCTGGTAATTGATTTCTCGTGAGCAGGGGTTGCCACCAGTCAGGATGGGTGACGTACCATTCCACGGTGCGGCGGAGGCCTTCTGGCAGCGTTACAGCAGGACTCCAACCCAGATCGGCTTGGATTTTACGGGCATCGATCGCATAGCGGCGATCGTGCCCCGGCCGATCTTTAACAAAGGTGATCAGTTGCCGAGCCGGGCGAGTTGGTAAATCGGGTGCGATTTCGTCCATTAAGTCACAGAGCAAATCGACCAAATCTAGGTTGCTAACCTCGTTGTTGCCGCCGATATTGTAGGTTTCGCCCGGTTGAGCCTGCTGGATCACGCAGTCGAGGGCAGAGCAATGGTCTTCGACAAACAGCCAGTCGCGAATATTTTGCCCATCTCCGTAAATTGGCAGCGGTTTACCCAGCAAAATATTAATGCAGAGCAGCGGTATTAACTTTTCGGGGAAATGGTAGGGGCCGTAGTTATTGGAGCAGTTGGTAATCAGCGTCGGCATCCCATAGGTGTGAAAGTACGAGCGAACCAGGTGATCGCTGCCCGCCTTGGAGGCTGAGTAGGGGCTGTTGGGAGCATAGGGTGTGGTTTCACTAAAGGCCGGATCAGTGGGGGAGAGGCTGCCGTAGACTTCATCGGTAGAAACGTGCAAAAAGCGCCAGTCTGTCGGCTGCCCCCGGCTCTGCCAGCGCTGGCGAAACGCTTCTAGCAGCGTAAAGGTGCCCACCAGATTTGTCTGTACAAACGCCTCTGGGCCGAGAATCGAGCGATCGACGTGGGATTCAGCCGCCAGATGAGCCACGGTATTGATTTCTTCTGAACGCAGTAAATCATCAACCAAGGAGCGATCGCAGATATCTGCCCGGACAAATCGAAACTCAGGATGGGATTCTAAGTCTGCTAAATTCGCCAAATTACCAGCGTAGGTGAGGGCATCTAGCACCACCACCCGGTCTTGGGGGTAGCGATCGCACCAGTAGCGAACAAAATTAGAGCCAATAAAGCCCGCCCCACCTGTAATTAAAATTCGGCCGGGTTGCCGCTCAGCCACCGTTCCGGTTACTTGCTTACTCGTGTTTGTTTGCATATTTGGGGGTTGTGGATTGCTAGTTGCCAAATTTTTAGTCCATCGGTAGGTTAATTGTTCGATCGCGATCGCGAATGGTGATTTGGTTTTGCTTGGCCGTTACCTGAATGCCAGCTTCTGATCCCTCTACGCCTAGCACGACTGCAAAGATCGCCTGGGTGCGATCAGTCGCTGTTAAACTAGCCACCCGTCGCTCCTGGTTATCCCAAGTCGGAATTTTTTCGGCTGCTACAGAACGGCTTGAGGGCTGGGGAGAAAAATCATTGATCCGGGCTGGCAACTGAGTGCGACCGATCGTCATTTGAAATCCATTCTCTTGGACTGCCATTGACTGAGCTGAGGTGAGTAAGCGAAAAGTAAACGTGCGGGGAACCGGGGTCTGGACACGGTCTACCACCACCACCGCCCCCTTGGGCAAATAGGTGATCCGACGATGATAGTTCGGATAGAACTGTTGCTTGGGCACCCGTTCATCTTGCAGCCAGTAAAGTCCTGACAGGTCGCAGAGGTAGCTTGTGTAGCCAGAATTTTGATCAACCTTTAGTACAGTGGCCTGGCGCTGGAGCCGATTTAACCGAGAGCCAAACCAAGCCCCGCCACCGCCCACCTGACCGACCAGTTTGCCTGCCTGTTCAGCCCGGCCTTCAAACACCACTAGGTTGTGATTTGAGGGCAGCTTTTTGCGAGCGTAGCCTGCACCAGGAATGACGGCATCTGACCCCCAGTTAAAGCTAAAGTTGCCCTGATCGGGCTGAATGTGACCATTGGGGAGATGAATGCCCCAAGTTTCCGTCACGGTCTTGCCCATAACCGGCCCACACTTAAAACTGAACAGATTAGCGTTCGGCTTTGTCCACGAGTTTCTAATCGCGTAGAGTCCTAAATCTGGCCAGTGATAGCTTAAGGGCTGCTGCTCTAGCTTGGCCTGGGGAACGCTGGGGTCAAACCAAAATAGGCCGTGCCAATCAAAGGTAACTTCTTTAATTTTGTAGCGTTGGCCGGCATCCTCCATGATTTGCGCTAAAAGCTGCGCTTCGCGATCGCGAAAGCGAGCTGCATAGTAGCGAAAAATGTAGGCACCGCTAAACACCCGCGGTCGAGAATCGGCGTAGGTCAGAAAGCCTGTATTATTCGGCAACAGCGCATAGAGGCGAGTGCTGCGGTTTTTGAGCGCCTCAATCTCTAAAAATGAACTGGCAGGGCGGGTCAGTTGTTCTGCCAGGGTGGCAAATTCAAGGTAGGGGCGATCGCCATAGGACTGATAAAGAAAGCCTTCCACGGAAGACCCATCAGCGGGTAGCGTGGTGCGGACGACCCAAAAATTTTGCATTGCTTCGTCTAGCCAAACTTTCGGTTCTCCAGCGGTGAGGGGGCTGTCCTGCTCGCCCCACAATACAGCAGCACTGATTGCCAAGGCCGCATAGTTCCACCAGTTATGATTAGCCGTGAACTGAGCTTCTCGCCACTGGGCGGCTCCCTTGTTTTCTGGCGATCGCATGAAGCGAGTCATCTCAATCAGATATTGGCGAGCGCTTTGGCGGGTTTGCTTGGGCAAGTCATCATACAGCCAGTCGTAAGCTGTCGCTACCCCAAAAATAAAGGTCGAGAGGGCCAAATCCTGGCGGGGCAGACCCCAGGTTGTCATCGCATTCAGCCAGCGCACCGTGCCTTGGAGGTAGAGCTGCTTGCTGGCGGGGGCATCTTCACACAGGTAAGCTAGAGCCATCCAGGCCAACTGATTGCCGTAGCCCCGCAGCGGGTCTTCCGCGTCTAGATTGACTGCCTCTGGCGGTGGGGTCTGGGCAAACTTGGTCGCTTTCTCGACCACGCTCTGCCAATAGGCGGCGTAGCGAGCATCTTTGGCATGTTGCTTAACTTGACTGAGGGGCGTACCCGGAAACAAATAGCGGGGATGCGGCCCACTTAAGGCCGGCTTGGGCTGATAGATTTGGCTAGCAGCGGGTAATCCTAGCCGGGTTTTATAGTCAAATTTAGCAGGTTTGCTTTGAGCGATCGCCCCAATGTTTGAGGTGAGCTGACTTAAATTAGCCTGATGCTGTCCCAGCCAAATCACGCCCACCAGCATGGCAACAAACAGCATCCCTAGCGTGACAAATTTACGCATCGGTTGAGAGATTCCCTTGACTAGGCGAGTTCAATTTGGCAGTCATCGCCGATCATAAACCGGAGCGCTTTCGGGCGCTGGGGGGCGGCTTTCAAGCTGGCCCGCTGCCCAATCACACTATCGACAATCCGTTGGTGAATCCCAATCATTTTGGCTGCCTGTAAAACAACGCTGTGCTCTAGGTCAACATCCACCAGCGTTACATCGTTGGCAATGCTGCTGTAGGGGCCAATAAAACAGTTCTCCAAATGACACCCACTGCCAATGCTGACCGGCCCCCGAATCGTACAGTTAATAATCTGAGTGGTGGCACCAATCGACACTCGTCCGCTAATTTGGCTGGCAGCGTCAACAATCCCAGCATTACTCACACTCAGGCAGCTATCTAGAATCAGTTGATTCGCTTCGAGCAAATCATCTTTTTTACCTGTATCTAGCCACCAACCCTTCAGTTGACAGGAATCGACTGGCTTTTGCTGGTCGAGCAGCCATTGCAGGGCATCGGTGATTTCTAGTTCGCCGCGCTGGGAAGGCTTGATCGCCGCGATCGCCTGGTGAATGACCGGAGATAAAAAATAAATTCCCACCAGTGCCAGATCAGAGGGCGGGACAGGCGGTTTTTCAATTAACTTTAGGACTCGCCCCTGTTCGTCAATTTGGGCCACCCCAAATGCGCTCGGATTGGGAACTGATTTGAGCAGAATCAGCGCTGCTAGAGCTTTTTGTTCAAAAACCTTCAGTAAGCCACCCAGTTCACCTTGAATTAGGTTGTCGCCTAAATACAGCACAAACGGGTCGTCTCCCAAAAAGGGCTGGGCAATTTTGACCGCATGGGCTAACCCTAAAGGCTGGTCTTGCAGAATGTAGGTAATTTTGGCTTCAAATTGATCGCCAGCGCCGGTTTTGGCTTTGACTTCTGCCCCGGTTTCCGGACCGATAATAATCCCAATCTCAGTGATGCCAGCGGCAACGATCGCTTCGATTCCATACCAGAGGATGGGTTTGTTGGCGACTGGCACCAGTTGTTTGGCTCCGGTGTAGGTGAGAGGACGCAGGCGAGTGCCTTTACCGCCGGAGAGAATCAGGGCTTTCATGGGCATAAGTGAGTTGATAAAGGTCTTGAAGCATCTGGTTGAGGGATTGTTGCCAGTGGGGTGGGGGGCTACCCAGCCGCGCAGTAATCTTGTGAGTGTTCAGCACCGAATAGGCTGGGCGTTGGGCTGGAAGCGGGTAGTCGGCAGTTGTAATTGGCACGACTCGCTCAACCTGGAGCGGATAGCCTAAGCGCTTGGCTTCCGTAAAAATGGCGATCGCCAAGTCATACCAGCTTGCCACACCGCTGTTGGTGTAGTGGTAGGTGCCAAGTAAGCCAGCATCAAGTTTAGGGATCAAATCTGCGATCGCCTGGGCCAAGTCTCTTGCCCAGGTGGGAGTGCCAACTTGGTCAGCTACCACCCGCAACTCAGTCCGCTCAGCCCCCAAACGCAGCATTGTTTTGACAAAGTTGCCCTTGCCGTAGGCACCATAGACCCAAGCCGTTCTAATAATCAGATGGCGATCGCAGAGTTGGCGAATGTTCTCTTCTCCTTGTAGTTTAGATTGCCCATAAACTGAAAGCGGTCGGGTTGAGTCTGACTCCAAATAAGGACTGCTGTTTTCGCCATCGAAAACATAGTCCGTCGAGAGATGAACCAGGGCTGCGCCCAAACTTTGGGCCGCCTGGGCTAGCAGGGCTGGAGCGATCGCGTTCACTTGATCGGCTAAATCAGGTTCCTGCTCAGCCCGATCGACGGCGGTATAGGCAGCCGCATTCACAATTACCGTTGGATGGGCAGCCGCCAAGTAATTTTGAATTTGATCTTGATCGGACAAATCGAGATCTCGTCGGCTGAGCGCCGTCAGATGGCCAACCAAAGCGAGCGCCTGCTGTAACTCTTTGCCAACCTGCCCCTCCGCCCCCAACAAAACAATCTGGCTCATGCAAAAGTCTCAGCGCTTGCCAAGGGCTGTCCAGCTTGATCTTTAACGGACAGGATCGGCTCAATTCCGGCTAAGGGCCAAGCAATCTGCAACGTCGGGTCATTCCAAATTAAGCAGCGTTCGTGGGCGGGGGCGTAATAGTCAGTCGTCTTGTACTGCACCTCAGCTCCAGCCGAAAGCACCAAGAAACCGTGGGCAAATCCTGGCGGAATCCAAAGCTGTTGGCGATTTTCAGCGTTCAGCGTCACGCCTACCCATTGCCTGAAGGTGGGGGAGCTGCGGCGTAAATCCACTGCAACGTCAAACACGCTCCCAGCCACAACCCGAACTAGCTTGCCTTGGGGCTGCTGAATTTGGTAGTGCAGCCCTCGCAGCACATGCTGACCAGAGGAGGAATGATTATCTTGAACGAAGGAAAACGAAAGGCCTGTTTTTTCGGCAAAGGTCTGCTGGTTATGGCTTTCATAGAACCAACCCCGGCTATCCGCATAGAGCTGCGGCTCCAAAACTAAAACATCGGGGATATCGGTAAGCAGGACTTTCATGGTAGCGGGGGCTAGATGACTCTAATCATAAGTTGATTGCTGCCTGGAATCACTACAACCGATTTAATTCAGTTGCTTTCAACAGCCCAAAAACTGCAATTATAAACATTAACACTGACACTTTGTTGTCGATTTTTATTAAGTCTAAAAATTACAAAATAAGAGTGACTTCGAGCCTTTTGTAAATTAGCTTCAGTAGATATATTTAGCGCATGTTTATGCTCCAATTATTATGCTAATTAAGCCCCAGAAAAATTCCTGAAAATCCCTTTTTATGAGTTGTTTAGTTTTCACAAATCAGATTGGATTGCTATACAATGATTGAAAGTGAAACAATGAAATTTTGAACCAAAATATCAGCGGCTTTTCAAAATATGACCTGGAACAAATATTATATTTTCCTAAATGTTCTGGCATTAGTCATACTTGGAGGTTCAATTGCTTTAAATCTTCTGCTTTACGATCGAGTTAAACGATCTTACCTTGAGTTCAATCAAATGCGTTTAGATCCGATTGGGTTGAGTCGCTATCCGGTCAATCTTAAGCAATTTGCGACTCCGGGTCAAACTCGCGTAGTTTTTCTGGGTGACTCCAGAGCAGCCGCCTGGACATCGCCTGATTTGGGTGGATATGAATTTGTTAACCGGGGAATCAACGGTCAAACCTCAGCCCAGACCCTGCTCAGATTTACCGATCATGTTCGTTCCTTACAGCCTGATGTCGTCGTGATTCAGATCGGTGTTAATGATCTGAAAACAATTGCATTGTTCCCAGAACGAAGGGAGTCAATCATTGCCAATTGCCAAGCCAACATTAGGCAAATTGTAGAAGACGCTAAAAACCTGGGCGCAGTTGTGATTGTGACAACTATTTTCCCGGTCGGAGAAGTGCCGTTGGCGCGCAGACTTTTTTGGTCAGACCAGATCAGCCAAGCGGTTGAAGCAGTCAATGCCTACATCGATACCTTAGCGGGCAGGCAGGTGATTGTGTTTAATACGGCTGCTGTGCTTGGCGATCGCCAGGGCAGGGTCTTGCAGCAGTATCAAGCAGACGAACTGCACTTAAACAACCAGGGGTACGCAGCTCTCAACCAGGAATTAGAGCAACTCCTCAAGCCAGTCAAAGGAAAAAAGGTGGAGAATTAGGCAATACGTAAGAGTTTAGGTTCAAAGAAATCTCTGCATTAGCTTGATGAGTAGTCCCAAATCATGACTTAAAGACCACTTGTTGATGTTTTTTCTAAAGCGGGCTGTGGCTCCTGTTTTGGTGGCACAGGCCGTCTACCCCATTTATCAGTTTCAATCCCGGTTCTGACAATTCGCCCAGGATTGCCGACAACAACTGAATTATCCGGGACATCCTCCCTGACGAGCGTGCCCGCTCCGACGATGCAATGATTACCGATCGTCACTCCCGGCATAATAATCGAGCGACAGCCAATGAAGCAATGGCTACCAATTTGCACGTTTAAATGGCGGCGGTTGATAAAATCATGGCTCAAAATTACAACATCGAAGGTGACAATCGTGTACTCGCCAATGGTGATCCCCTTTGGGTTAGTCTTGTCCAGCTTTGCGCTGAGCGAAATCTGGCAGCCTTCACCAATATTCATTCCCCAGGCTCGGTTGTAGTATTGACGTAGGGCCTCAACGACGAACCGATCCTTGAGCCAAGTTCTAGTTCTTGCCAACCAGGGAAGTGCCATTTATATTGCTCCAGGTTTCAGTTTCGATTAGTGTTCCAGTCAGGAGGGAAACCCACAGACTAATATTGAGATTCTAATTCTTTTATCACTTCTATTCAATTGTTTTTTCTGGCAAATAAGAAGTTTGTTTTTGAAGCTTAGACGATGTAGAAATTCTAAGTGAGTTGTGGCAGGCAAATCCTTTTGGGGTAACTCTCACAACGCACCTCAATTTCACCCAGGACTGATTTGGAATAGCTATCGTTTGATCAGCAAATTGGTATAGCAGATGCAAGGGCAAAAATCGATGAGTGAGTTATCTAATAACACAACTTCAAACATCAGTATGTCCTTCACTTTTAGGCAAATCTAGGGGGGCTTTTTCCCGCTCTAATGTCCGCTTGATCAGTTTAAGCAGGCTACGGGGAATCTCACCTTTAGAAAGCACCGACAGGGAAATGCCATATAGGCTGATCAGTAAGAGTGGCTGCAAAAGGATGGGCAACGGGAGGGGAATCACCTGGAGCAGCAATAAACTACCAACAGCAATTGAGGTTGGCAGCAAAATTGGCTGAATAAGGGTAGACAGTTGCCAGCCCGCCACCCGACAAACTGACAGCCAGAACCAGGCCGTTGCAACAACTCCCATTACAAGCGCGACGGCGATCGCCACCCCAATTGCCCCACCCAATTTTGCGCCGACAAAATAAGCTGGGACTGAAAGTGGCACCAGCATCCAGTTGATGAATGCATTTTTACCGGGATAGCCCAAAGCGTTGAGAGACGTGCCGAGAATGTGCATGAAACCACGGGCATAGGCAAACACCAAAACAATTTGAAAAATTGGCACTGCCGCCAGCCATTTCTGACCATAGAGCAATGGAATTAACCAAGGTGCAGCGACAAAGGCCAGCCCAAACAGCAGCGCCGCCACTAAGGCGTAAAGCTCTAAGCAGCGGCAAACATAATTTCTTTGCCGATCGCCGGTTTGCTGAGAGATCACAGCCAAGTTGACCCGGTTAATTGTCGAGACAATAAAAACGGGAAACATGGCAAGCTGATAGGCTAGATTGTAGTTACCTAAAGCTTTTACACCTAACAGCCTGCCAATAATCAGGTTGTCGGAACTCGTGTTGGTGTAGACCGCCAAGCTGACTCCAATCATGCCGCGAATGTAACCAATCACCTCTGATAGAACTGCTGGGTCGGGACGCAATTGGTAGCGAAAGTGAGCGCCACTCAGTGAGCGCTTTAAACTAGACTCGACAAAGGCATTTGACAGCTCTCCGATCGCAAAAGACCAAATTCCAGCCCCCAAATGGACGGCGACCAACGCTCCTCCCAAGCGAGCTAAACCAGCCGACAGCTCACAAATCGCCAATTCCCGAAATTTCATCTGCCGACTCATCACAGCGCCGTGAGTCCCGGCTCCAGCGCCAATTAGAAACACTAGAGCGGTTACAGCAGTGAGCGGAATCAGAATTGAAATCTGAACCGGGAAACCCAAAATCTGAGCCGATAGCAGCGGAATCTGATCAGTGATAAATAGAGAGAGCAGCCAGCCAACACCGACTTGGAGCGCAAAGACGCAGATTGAGACATTGATCCCAAGACTGTAGACGGCATTGACCAGTTTTTTGTCTTCAATGCCCCGTTGAATTAGCACCTGGGCGATCGCTGATTCCCGAAATAGGTTAGCAAGAACAACAACGAGATAGACTAATGACCAAATGCCCAGATCAGCCTCGGTTAGCTTCCGGGCTAGCACAATTTGCGAAATCATGTAAGCAGCTCTGGCAATGGCAAAGCTTGCCGATATCCACAGACTGCTGCGCGCTATTTTACCTACTTCAGCCATGATTTCTCACTCTACACATTGGCTAAACCTATTTTGATTTAGTTGTTCCATTACAATCACAATTGAAATATCGTCACCTTGCTTCTTTAAGACGACAGCTCAAGTAACTGATTAATATTGGTTTTCAGTTCAGAAGCATCTTCTACAAATCGACCATAGGGAATGCCAGATGTCCAGGTTTCATAGAAGGCTTTATTTTTGTGATAGGAATTAGGCAAAAATATGTGGGGAATTCCTAAAAGCACACAAAAAATATGACCATGCAAGCGGCTTGTAATTACCACCCGATGCTGCTGAAGCTGATATAACCCAGTATGAACAAAGCTGAGAGCGCGTTCATGCATCCAAGGTTTATCCATCGTTTTAAACTCAGATTTATAGGAGTAAGCTTGCTCCCAAGTTTGGCGGGCCAACCATTCTTGCGGAGTTGATAAACCTCGCTGCCAACCTTCCCGAAAAAGTTGTGTTGTGGCTCTAACCATCAGGGCAGGCACGCCATCAACTTGACGCTGGAGTTTGCGCTCTAAGGCGGACAACTTGCCCTGGCCAATTTTCCATTTGCGATCGTAGGACACCCAATCGCCAACGCTAAATTTCTGGTCTAAATTATTAATTCCAGCATCTAAATCTTGATCTAGCTCTATATCCCAGCGGCGGAGATAAAAAATTAAACCGTTAGGATTTGCTTGCCCTGTAAAGCCAGGTAATGCTGCCGCGTGAAATGCCATGTCGGGCGAGAGATAATTTCGACAATTAGGAAAATGTTGCTGAGCAATACTAAAGCTAATATGATCGCGAGAAAATAAAGTCAAATTAGGATGAGCATTAAAGACCTTAGCGGTACGCGCCAGTGCTGCTTGACTTTTGAAGTAAATTGTTTGCGGCAGAATGACTATGGGGCGATCGTGATATTGCTCAATGATCGACTCAGTAAATTCTTGCGTGATATACAAATCACCCAGGTTTCCGCCCCCCTGGATTAAGATTGCTCCTTGACCAATTTTCTGCTGCATCTCAACCGCAGAAAAATCTGCATTAGTCGTGACGTATTTAAGCTGAGTCTGCGGCTGCTCTGAAAAATAGAGCGCAGTTCCTAACCAGATAAACATATCTCCCAAATTGCCAGAATTTGGGTATCCCAATAAAGCACATTCTCCCAGTGAACCCAGATGAGCCAAGGCTTCATGCAAATGCTGCTTTACCTGTTCAGGTGTAGTGATTTCCGTGCTTAAAGGGGGAATCATTTCAAAAACTCCATCGTGTCTGAGGTTAAGGCTTTAAGATGGCTATCCAACCTTGCGAGTACTGCTATTTTTGCTCGGACTATGATCATAGTTGGCTTTCAAAACAGCATGTACTCTTGAATGTTCTCTCTGAATTTTCTGCAATTCCAATTGATCAGTATGGGAACGATTGCTGACCCAAGCTACTGTTAGATTGCTCTCAATATAAGTTGGTTTACCTTTTGGGCCGACACACTCCAATTGAGGCGAGCTTGATACTCAGCAAAAGCAGACTCGGCTAGTTCTAAATAGCGGGAATAATCGTCAAACATGGGTAGAACGTAATCACAATACTCTTTGACGCTCGCATCAGCAGCGAACAGCTTGCCATTGACTCCGTCCTTAACCACGCTTGGAATGCCACCGACATGAGTCGAGAGGGAGGGTAAGCCAAACGAGTTACCTTCTGCTAAAACCATGGGAGCACAGTCTGCTTGAGAAGGCAGAATTAAAAAATGGGATTCTTGAAACAGCCGATCGATTTGATCTCGCCCAGCCTGGGTAGACTTGCTGATAAATCCAAGCGATCGGACAAATTCTGGCAGTGGTTGATCTGCGGGTGGCTGACAGCCTGCTAGAGTCAGCTCCGTTTTCAAGCCAGCTTGATTTAAGGCAGTAGCAACGGCAACGGCGATTTCTCCTCCCTTGCGCTGCCAGTTCACCCCCATAAACAGCAATTGACAGCAATTAGATGGACGAGATTGAGCAGTTCTTTGGATATCTGCCAGCCTGCGCTGGCAGTCAATATTAGCGCCATAGGAAACAACGTGAACTTTGGCTGGCTCAATCCGATAGTTTCTAAGCGCACTATTGGCAGCCCAGTCGGAAGAAAAGATCGCCAGCTTGCATTTATCAAACACAGCTTGCTCCATGGCCAAGCCATTGCGAATACTCTCCTTACAGAGATTTGTATGAAACGGGTAGTAGTCAATTAATTCAGCAAAGGTTGCGTCGGCCCAACAAACCAGTGGCTGTTTAGATTTCAAATAGGTCAACGTGTAGCTGGTAGGGCTGATCACAATATCTGAATCCGATTGACTCAAGCAGCGGTCAATTTGGCGGGCAAACTGTTTGAGCGTTGGCAGGTCAGCGTCTCGAAGGTAGCGTTTCCTGGCCAACAGCTTGTAAAACACTTGTTTAGCCCGAAAAATTAGCCGGGAGGGGAGTGGAACCTTGAGGGAGCCAATATACTCCACGTCACCCATCGTTTGGGCGAGAGAGCGAGACATGTGATAGGGAGTGCCTGACCAACTCCTAACATCTTGAGCATCATAGGCGCTAACGTAGCTAATTTTCATGATTAGAATTGGCTAGGATGAGGGGTGGCCCAAGGAACACTTATTGGTAGAGCAAGCGGTGGGGGGTTGAGCGGTGGGCTAAGGCTTGCCCCTGGTGACCGAGCCGATCGCGCAGCCCTGAATCACGACACAACCGCTCTAGGGCGGTGTAGACTTCTAAATCAGAACTTGGGTCAACTAAAATGCCCGTTTCTCCATCCTGGACAGCATCTTCGACCCCGCCTACCTGGGCAGCGAGGACAGGCTTGCCAAAGTAGCCAGCTTCTAGATAAACAATCCCAAACCCCTCGATGCTTTGCGAATCAGCGTCAAAGAAGGTCAGCATCGCGAAGATATCACTGGCGGCGTAAAACTCTGCCAACTGGCGATCGGGCACATAACCAGCAAAGATGACGCGATCAGCCACCTTTAGATCTGCGGACAGCTGTCGGAGTTCTGCTTCCAGCTTTCCGCGTCCAGCCACCAGGTAGTAAACGTCTAGCCCTGCTGCTGTCAGCGCCGGTAATTGCTTAATTACTCTGTCAAAGCCTTTGCGCCGCACCAATCTGCCGACGGTTAGGATGACCACCGCCTTAGCTGGAATATTGTAGCTCTGTCTAACTTTCGCCCTCAGCCGGGAAGCTTGCTCCAGGAGGGTAGACTCTCCAAATTTTTCTGGTCTGACCGTGGGATGAATGACGTAGCTGGGGGTAGGAACCGCAAACTTCTGATTTAGATGATTTTGCGTAAACCGACTGTTACAGGCAGTCGCTTTAGCCCGATTCAGCGTCCATTGAAACACTTTCTGGAACAGCGGATTTTTAGCAGGACACAGTAAGTCATCTCCATGCAGATAAAGAAAAAACTGAATCGGCAGCAGATAGCTCAAGAGCAAAATAGCCGGAAAGTCGTAGCCATGTCCCCACTCGATGTAGCGAAAGCGATAGCGACGGAATAACTTTAGAGAGAGAAATACAGCCGATACCATGTACAGGACTTGCTTTAAGAGGCTACCGATCGGCCCGAAAGCGCGGCAGAAGCGAAAATCTGGCCAACGATAGATGGGGAAGGGTTGCAGTGCGTCAAAGCTCTGAGCGCCAGGACAGCCCGCAGTCAGGACAATCACGCGATCGCAATCCTGGAGGCAGCGATTGTAAACATATTCCTGAATTCCACCGGGATCGGGTAAAAATGTTCGAGAGACAACCAGAATATCTGGCGCGGCCATTGAATTAGCCCTTGGAAGAGAGGTGGGGGACAGTTCTTGCATCTTCTATCAACTTGGGAGCATGGGTTTTAGTAATTTCCAGCAGGGCGTGGGCATATTTATCGACCCCACAGTGTTCTGCTACCCAAGCCTGAGCCTGTGCGATCGTCTGGGGGGTTTCTGGCTCAGTCGCCAAGTGGTGAATTTTGGTGGCTACGGCAACCGGATCTGCTGGATCAACCCTCCAGTCGGGAGCGCACTGACTGAGAACTTCACCAATTCCGCCTGTACAGCTTCCGACCACGGGCGCACCGCAGGCGATCGCCTCAACGACTACCCGCCCAAACGGCTCTCTGGGGGCCAGGGTGACCATCACATCTGCAAATCGATAGTAATCCTGGATTGCAAAGCTGGCAGGTAGAATTGTAAACCGATCTGCCACCCCCGCCTGTTCCGCAAGATTTAACAGCTCTTGGCTATTTGACTGATCGGGTGAGCGATCCTCTCCAACCACAACCCCGTGATAAAACAATCCCCTCGATTTTAGTTCTGCCAAAACTGGAATTAAGCCGCGTAAATTTTTGTCATTGACTATCCCGGCAGTATTAATTCGTGAAGGCGTCAATAATAGCTTCGCGCCACTTTGCAGGATCGGCAGCAGCGCAGTTGGCGGTTGCACCGGGAAATCGGGATTAAACTTTTCGCTGTCTACAGGCTGATAGAGGATGCCATAGACGTTTGGTGTCAAAGCGCGAATATGACTGGCCGTGAAATAGGAATTGCAAATTGAGCGCGGAGCCAGCAAACTAAAAATCAGCTTGCGGCTCAGGTAGCCGATCAAATTGTAAGACCGCGCCAAATCATGAAAAAAGTGATACACGGGTCGCCCGCTCAGACGTAAGGGAAGAGCAAACTGAAGCATGACCGATATCACAGAGCGATCGACGCAGTTGTCCAGCAAGAGGGGAATCTCTGAGGGTTGCTGACTCACCCAAACGAGGGCCTGCCGCAAGAATTCTTGGTTCGTTGAACCAGGGATCATCTGCAAGCAGTCTGCATGTCCTAGCTGCCGCAAATAGGTTTCCATGGCTGAGCCAGACCGAACCAGTACCCGCAGTTTGGTTTGACTGCCCCGCGCACCTTTAATCAGGAGGGCAAGCGTGACTAAGGTTCCACCAAGAACATTGCAGACCGCTGGTAAAACGATCAGCTCGTTAGGTTCAGACATAGGATTTATTGAGGAGTTTTGGCTGTTTTGGCTCAACACGTTTGGATAAAAAGAAGGTGAGGAGTAACAGCATGTAGTTAGCAGTCGAGATCTCCATCACCAAAAACGTCAAACTCATATAAATCGGGATTAATAGGCATAAAATAGGCCGATTTGAGCGGGTTCGATACAAGGTTTGAATCAGCGCCACCCAAAACCACAAGAACAGGGCTGTCCCAATTAATCCGCTCCGATAAATTAGCGTTCCTAAAATAAAGCTATGGGAGCCAATGGTTGCAGGCTCATAGCCAGGCAATACGGTTGGGCCAGTCACACCCCGCCCTAGCAGCAATTTGTCTGGCTCGGTGACAACCGCTTCAAAGGTGCGTTGATAAATTCGATTGCGGACATCCGTGGAGTCACGGCGAAAATTGCCAGTTGCCTCAGTTGTCTGATTGACGGTGTTAACAATTTGCTCTGTAATCGGAGGCATTGCAAGACTAATGAAGCTGACGATCGAAATGAGGGCAAAGATGAGCGCCGGCCCGCCTGCCTTGCCAGCAACGATTAGAAACCGCAGCACCAGAATTATCGGTAATACAAGCCAGTTAGAGCGGGTTCCACTCACGAATAGCAAAAAAACGCCAGCTCCAAACAAAGCATAGCTTCTAACGCTTTTTTTTAACTCCAGAGCCAGCAAGCAAATAAAACCAGACACCAAAGCCAAATCTTCGTATATTGCAAAGAAAAAGCTAAATCGGGCTATTCCACCCGGCAACTTTTCGTCTGCCCAGTAGGGGATCAGATAGTTAGAGTTGCCAGCCCCCGGTACAAAGCGTTCTCCTTTGTCTAAAATTTGACTCATCAGTGATCTGGGGGGGCTAAATCGGCGAGCACCCAGAATCAACTGGGCGCCAACCCAAAACGCCAGCATATACAGCACCAAAATCGATATCGCCCAAGCTAAAACCGCTGGACGAACCTTGATGTTGCGATTTTCAGCGTACCAGAGGATAAAAACGAAGCTCAAGCCATTTGCAATCCCAGTCAAGCTGCTCATCGCAAATTGATTGCTGTTTAAGATCGTTGAGGCACTGCGATAGAGTTGGAAGGCAGCCGCAGAGATCGGCAACATACTTGGGCGTTGCAGTCGGAGTCCATCGCCAAATGAAAATTCGTAGGCAATAATTCCGGTGGCGAACAGGGTCATGATGTATCCCCAACCGATCACCCACCACACTGGGGTGGCAATAATCAAGCCGCAGATCAGCCGTTCTACAGGAGTTACGGCTGACCAGCGTAACATCAAGCCATTAAACAGCGAATCTTGATCGTCCTTGAACGATTTTGCTGGCAAGCGATAAGCAGGCTGGCTCATAAAGACACCTGGCTGTTGTTGCGGCGGTAGTAGGTGTAAGGATTGGAGCTTGCTTCAACCCCATTCAGCGTCAGACCAATAATTTGAGCTTGGTGACGGCTAAAGTGAGCCAGGGTTTCGTGAACCTTTTGGCGATCGGTAATTCCCATGCGCACCACCAATAAAACATTGGCCGCAGCCGTTGCCATCAGAGCAGTTTCACTGGTTAAGCCCGCCGGAGCGCTGTCAATGAGAACATAGTCATAGTGATTAGCGTCCTGAAGTTTCGTCAGAGTGCGGTCAAAATGCCCTTGGGCAATCCATTCTACGATCGCCCGACTATCTGACCTCGGCAAAGTAGGGAGCAACTCTAAGCGTTGATGCACGGTGACGGGAACCGTCCATTTATCGGTACCGGCCGGAGCTTGCGTGTAGTCCAAGCGTTCACTTAGACTAGCGCGCCGAAAATCTCCATCTACCAGCAAGACCCGAAAGCCCAAGTCTGTCAAAGCGAGGGCAAGCCCCAAGGTAATGCTGGTTTTACCCTCACTCAAACTAGAGCTACTAACCAGCAGCCGATGATTTGCTAAGGGCATCAGGCTGATTGCTGAAGCTAGGCGCTGAAACTCGACTTCGATTTGCTCGGTCATGGTTCTCTCTGGAGCCAGCACTTCTAATTGAGGAATTTGACCCAGGATCGGCAGTTCGATTTCCTCCAAATCTTTTGGCTTGAGTAGCGGGTTGCGAGACTCCAGGAACAGAATCAGGGCCAAACTACCGCAAATTGAAGCGAGCAATCCACCCAAGGCAATCAACGAGCCTCTGGGGCTGTCAGGCTTAGGATTGACATCAGGCTGATCTAGCACCTGCACATTTGGATAGAAGTCAAACGCACTCACCTTGGCCTTTTGCATTTGGGCAACAATCCCTTTATAGGTTCCCTCAGCAATGTCATAATTCCGCTGAAGTTCCAAGAGTTTGGATTGCTGAGTTGAGTACGCCCGCAAACGCTGAGTCAACTGATTAATTTTGCTCTGGAGCTGATTGCTTTGTTGGGCTAGTCCTTGCCCATCGGCTTCAGCTTGAGCAAGCTGCACAATTAGCTCCGCCTGACTATCTTTAACATTGTTGCCACCAAAGTTCTGATCAACTTTCCTGGTTCCGACTACTGACACGAGTTGCTGGTTGCGGGCCTTCTCTAATTCTTGCCGCCGCGTCAGCAAGTTCTGAATTTGGGGGCTGTTATCAAGATAGGTGCCTCTGGCATCAGCCAATTCAGTGTCCACCTCAGACAGCTTAGTTCTAATGTTCTGATATTCTTTGTTTTCGCTCAACCGCAGCGAATCGATCGCGGTTTGGGGCGACATGCTCAACTGGCGACCCAAAAGTTGCATCCTCGCCATGGCGGCTTTTGCCTCGGCGCTGGTCTCAGCTTGAGTCGAAGTTAGGGTATTAATTGTGCTGACGAGAGACTTTGTTTGCTCCTCCGGATTCAGCAATCCAGTTGCCTTTTGATACTGGGCTAAGCTTGTTTGCGCCTTTAGCAAGTCGGCTTCAGCTCCCTTCAACTGGGTTTGCACAAACGCATCTCGGTTGGCATCTGCATTTCGGCGGAGTTCATTCAGCCGCTGCTGATAAATCTTAATAAAGTTTGTTGCTCTGGCTTTCGCGATCTCTGGACTAGAGCCATTTACGTCAACGGTAATGTTGGTAGACTGATCCTCTGGCTTCACCTTAAATAGTTTTTGATAAGTGTCCAGATTATCAAACCGAGCTTTCTCTGGATCAACCGCTAGCACCCGTTGCAGGACATTCTGGCTGGTCAAAATGGAAGTCTGAATTTTGAGCGGGTTAAGCTCCGTCGAAAAAGCAACGCCAGTACTGGTCAGGGTGCCGAGGGTACCCAAATTAGTATCTAGGCTAGAACCGCCATTCGGCATAATCAGCTGTGAGTTTGCCACCCAGACGCGAGGTGCAAAAACATAATTGGCGATCGCCACTGCCACCAAAAATCCATTTAGACCCAGGAGTGGCTTCCAGTAGCGTTTTAGGAGGACTAAGGTATTGTTCATAAGGGCAAAAACTCAAGATTCTAAAGAGAACAAAGGCAGCTCCAAAAAACTGTTCAAACCGGATACTTTTGCAGTAGGTGATCAGCTAACTTTGGTCCGTCAAATAGTTTGTGAGGAAACGGCGGCGGTGGATTCTGGATCAGTTGCTCCAGTTCAGCCAACGAAATACAGTAAGGCACGCCCAAAGCGTCAATGCCTTGACTAAACCACAACTGATGGTCATCAATATGTTCGCCGTAGCGCTGTAGTCGCGGCAACAATATAAATCGGGCTGAGCGAGCTGCTAGCATCCGAGTCGTGCCTTGCCCAGCGTGGGCAATAATCAACCGAGACGAATCGACATGCTCTAAAAACTGCTGTAATTCAAGTAAAGGCGTTGCCGTCACCTGTGGATGTCGCAGCAGGGTCGATACGTTAGTAACTCCATGTTGAAGCAACATCGGTTCTTGGATAACTTTCTGAACTAGCAAACTATCCAACCAGGCGATCGCCCGATCAAACCTAAATGGGATGGTTCCCAAGGTGACAAAAATCATGTGGCATACCCCTTGAATATCGCCTTGGGGTAACGTTTGCACAATTCTGGCCACTGCACATAAAATTCATCGCAAATCCGATAAACGAGGCGGCCAGACAAACTGAGATTTTGAGCGCGTGAAATGCTTTCAACATAGGTAAACTTGAGTCCTAGCAGCTTGGCCGCCAGACAAAAGTTAACCGCCAGACTAGCCCCAGTTGACACAACCAGGTCGGGGCGCTCTTGACGCAAAATTCTCAGTGTTGCTGGCAGGTTTGTCACCATTGCCAACAAATTGCGAGGAGCTTGATAAGGGAGCCAATGAACTCGCTCAGAATCAGTCAAAACCATAGTATCGGCTTTGCGATCGCAAACCCAAGTCCGTTCATGATGCGACCAAAATGGCTCTAGACTCCTCATCGTGGCAAAATGACCACCTGAGGTACAGACCAGAAGCAATTTCATCACCGATAACTCCATCTAAGGGTGCAGAGTCAAGCTGCTTGCTAACAGATCAAAGCAACTTGAAGATATAAAAGTAGATCGAAAATTCAGAGCAGCTTGAAGGCCAAGCTAGGAACAGGCTCAAATTTGCAGAAGCATTTTGACTGTGACGCAACTAGCTCGACGTTTGTTTCTAAGCCATCGTTCAGTAGCGAGCGATACAAATCTTGGCGAACCTAAGGGCTGACACAGGAAAACTTGGGAAGAAAAACATGATTGAAAGACTCCATTGCCCATTATTGGGGCACGAACAGGGAAACAGAACGAAACAATACATTACAGTGAGTAGCCTAACAAGGCACTAAGTCGTTAGACGGAAATGTGAATGCTGCTATTATAACCTTGTGATCCACGTCATCATCATGCGTGAGCTAGATCACATACAATAATTAAGTTAAGTGGTCTAGCTCACATGTGTTGCTGATATGAGTCACACCTAGTCAGTCAGTTTGATCGCTAAACTCATTTCGATAGCGAGCAGCTTCAGGGTTGATCTAGCGATTAAGGTTTGGAAAGTCTATATTGGGTTGAGCATTGCTCTAAACTTAATTTTTGATTACTTATTAATTTGGTGAATTTTGTTACCTACGACACTTGCATTGACTGCGATTCAAGTGTTTGATAGTCTGGATCCATCTTTTTGCGTCGTAATCGGCATAATATTGTAACATTTGTTACAAATATACGTGGTTCTGGGTTAGCTTTCAGCCCAGCTTTAGGAGTTGAGAGCTTTTAATGCTATTAATTACTGTTTCTTAAGCGGTTTTCTCTTCAATGCTATGTTTGTCTAGCATGCCCACATGGAGATCAAATCTTGCCAGAGCAGTCAAACCTTCTTCTAGAAAATTGTTCTTAATTTCGTCCAACTGAGCTTGTATTCAAGGTTCACCAATGTATACCAACACTCAAGTTAGGAGCAGTACGAAAGACGGCGTCCCCTCAGATGAAGTCTGGCAGAGCATTCTTAATCGGACAGTTGCAATTGGTTTAATCAGCTTGGTTTTGGTGCTGGGTTTGGGTCTAGTCCTAGGTAAAATTTCCCACATTGGGGTGTATGAAAAGCTGTTGATCATATCGCTTTTTATGTCTTGCGGTCTGCCTTTGTTCTGGAGGCTGACTACCGATACCCGTGAGTCAGAACAGACGCCACAGTTCTCTCCGCCTGCACCTAACTTTTTGCTCAACTGGGGAAGGATTCTCCTGATCTGGGGAATATTGCTGGCGATTTTCTCACTTTTGATCAAATTTACGGAAAGCAGTGTTGAGAGTTACACCGAGAAGGGGATTACCCTCCACCTATCTACTAATCTTTTGCTCTGCTGGGTGTTTATAGTGCCGCTTGTGGTCTATATAATGCATCCGACCCTTGTGTTTGCCTTGACTAGCTTGCAATCTGCACGCCAAGTCAGTAAGAAAACCGTGATTGCTGGAGCCAATCCGCTGTCTGAACATTTGGAAAGCCAAATCAAAAAGCTGGGGAATCTGCATTTGCAGTTTCAGGGCTACTTTGATGATTGGGATGACGAGCGGAGCGCAGAGGACACAGCTGCTTCTGAAAAATCTCTACTTGGCTCTCTAGAACAATTGCCCACCTACGTAAAAGACAACCAGGTGCAAGTTGTTTATATTGCTTTACCTAGTCGTCAGGAAGCTAAAATTAAGTGGCTCTTAGAACGACTGCAAGACACCACTGCTTGCGTTTACCTAATCCCAAATCTGCCAACTCTGGCTACTCTAGGTTTGCCTTCGCTGGATTTACGGCAAACAAAAATCTACGGGATCAATGGTGTGCCAGCTTTGGCGCTGTGGGAAATTCCTTTCTCTAGCCTTCAGTCTGCACTTAAGCGATCGCTGGATGTTTGCTTATCTGGCTTGGCTTTGTTTGTCTTGTCTCCGGTGATGCTGCTGATTGCTCTCGGCGTTAGGTTGACTTCCCCTGGGCCAGCTTTATTTAAACAGCGGCGGCATGGCTTTAACGGACAGGAAATCCTCATCTATAAGTTTCGCAGCATGCGAGTAATGGAGAATGGCGATGCGGTTGTTCAAGCCAAGCGTAACGACTCCAGAGTTACGACTTTAGGAGCGTTTCTGCGCAGAACATCTTTAGATGAGTTGCCACAGTTTATCAATGTCCTGCAAGGGCGAATGAGTGTTGTTGGGCCACGCCCCCATGCCATTGCTCATAATGAGCAGTATCGGAAGCTAATTGGTGGCTACATGCTTAGGCACAAGGTGAAGCCAGGCATTACGGGTTGGGCTCAGGTGAATGGACTCCGTGGTGAGACAGATACTCTAGACAAGATGAAGCAGCGGGTGGACTACGACCTCTACTATTTGAAGAACTGGTCACTAGGACTAGACTTGCAGATTATTTTGAGAACAGCTCTCGTGTTTTTTCAGACCAAGAGCGTTTACTGAGTGCATAGTGGTTTTGATTAAGGATCACGAGCAAACTGCTAAAGTTGACGCTGCCTTAATTCCTGCCAGTAAAAAGCTGCTTCATTTCTAGAGCCAGAAATCGATCGACGGCTTGATACATCCAATACATTGACAGCTTCGGGTCTGGGCTGGTTTTTTGGAAACCCAGCTTTAGCCCTAGCTCTTCGTAATTGGGGTGAATCACTAAAGTGTACATGTCACATAAATTCGGAAAGTCCTGGCTGATTTGAGTCAGAATTTGCTGGGAATCTTCTAAAAAAGAGACTTGAGCGATTGTTTGGTAAGGGGCTTCAATCATCCAACTGCGGACAAAAACGGCTCGGCATTGGGCATCACCAGGTAGGGCGATCGCAAACGGGTCAACTTCACCGACCGCGCTCAGGTGCAAGCCCTTGCTCGGTGGGCTAAAGAATTTAATCTCCGACTCGCGCTGGACAGGATAGAGGGCATAGAATCCAACCGGATTCTGGTTGTCGCAGCGGCGCAGCACCCGCATCCCCGTCGCATATTGGCTGGCCCAATCCCGCAGAATGTTGGCAATCCGGTAAGGCAGAGCATCGGTATTTCGGTTTAACCAGTTGTAGTTGCTGGCCAAAAGATTGGCGATCGGGATCGCATCAGAGCGGGGATCAAAGGGCTGAGGCTGCACTTGGGCGATCGCAATTTCATCATTGATCCTGCCTAAAAGCTCCGGTATGGGCTGAATTTCGATCTGGGTGCAGTTGCCATCAAACTGCTTTTTAATCAGTCCCAGCGCCGCCAGCTTATCGAGCATCATCCCAGAGGCCCGATCGCTGCCGTGATCGCGATCGGCGTAAAACAGTTCGGCCGCTTCTCGACAGCTACAGGCAACCGAGCCTAGCGGCAAGGTTAACTCGGTCAAGGGTGGGATTAAAGCTAATTTTTGGCTCTGATTTTGTTTCAGCAGCAAATAGAGCCAGAGTCTAACGAAGCATTCCGCCCGCCGTCGCGTCATACCCACCCGTTTCAGGAGCAGCGAAACGTACTGCTGCTGCTGCGCTTGAGCAAACCATTGTTCGAGGTAGTCGGGTTGGATCATTTTGATGGGGTTCAAACCAAGCTCACTCAGATGAACTGAAAAGTTATCTATAGCCAGTATTCCCTGGCTAGGGCTGACTATAGCAGGTTTAGTTCAAAAACTTCGCTCTACTTCGATTGCCTTCGATCAACTTCTTGCTGCCTCGATCTGCTTTGGTCTAGCCGGGGCGGCTCATTTTCATTGCATAAACTCGGCTGGCAGGATAGCACTATCAATTCTGCGAGGTGTTTATGCCCAGCCTGTATCAGTGCAAACCCGCATTTCAAACTTGCCTCCGGCCGGTTGTCAATCAACTGGCTGCCTGGAAAATCATCCCCAATCAAGTCACCCTCACCGCCGTGCTGCTCTCGGCGGCAGGCGGTCTAGCGATCGCCTGCTTCCCCCAAGCCCAGTGGCCGCTGGTTTGTTTACCCAGCATCTTGCTGGCCAGAATGGGGCTGAACGCCATCGACGGTATGCTCGCCCGTGAGCACAACCTAAAGAGCAATCTGGGCTGCGTGCTGAACGAACTAGGAGATGTCGTTTCTGATGCCGCCCTTTATCTGCCGTTTAGTTTGCTGCCCGGCATCACCGCCGACTGGGTCGTGCTGGTAGTTGTGCTGGCGATAATCACCGAAATGATGGGGGTTCTGGGGTTGGCGATCGCTCAACAAAGAGCCTACGACGGGCCAATTGGTAAAAGCGATCGAGCGCTAGTGTTTGGGGCGATTGCTTTAGTTTTAGGGCTAGGAGTCAACCCGGCTGGCTGGCTAAATCCAGTTTGGGCGATCGTAGTCGTGCTGCAAGTTTGGACAATCCTGAATCGGGTGCGAGTCAGCTTGCAGGAGGTGCAACCATGCAAATAGTCTTACCTCCCATCCCTGTGATGATTGCCCTGAGCGGAATTTATGGACTGTTGCTGATTGGGACTGGGATGATCTGCGGTCTGGTCTACACAAAGCCAGAGACAGACTACACCGAACTCAAAGACCGGATCAAATCCTGGTGGGTGATCGTGACGGTGTTCACCCTGACGCTAATTTTAAATTGCACCGCTGCCATTGTCCTATTTGGTTTGCTAAGTTTTTTAGCCCTCAAAGAATATCTTTCCCTGATTCCAACTCGTCAGGCCGATCGGCGAGTCCTGCTCTGGGCTTACCTGGCGATCGCCCTCCAGTATGCCTGGATTTTGATTGGCTGGTACGGCATGTTTCTAATTTTCATCCCAATTTATGTCTTCCTGTTCTTGCCAATGCGAATGGTGCTGATTGGCGAAACTCAGGGCTTTTTGCGGGCGATCGGCACCCTGCACTGGGGGCTAATGCTGACGGTGTACAACCTGAGTCATTTGCCCTATCTGCTAATGCTGCCGTTGGCGGGAAACCCGATTGCCGGTGGATCCGGCTTACTGGTCTACCTGGTCTTTCTAACCGAAATCAACGATATTGCCCAGTACATGACCGGCAAACTGCTGGGGCGACACAAGGTTGTCCCTACGATTAGCCCTGGCAAAACCCTAGAAGGTTTAGGTGGTGGGATTGTGGTCACAACCCTGCTAGCGATCGCCCTTGCCCCTTGGTTGACTCCGTTTAGTCTGATCCACTCAATTTGTCTGGGTTTACTGTTGAGTTTGACCGGGTTTATCGGCGATGTGACCATTTCAGCCCTAAAGCGAGACTTGGGCATCAAAGACAGTGGCAATCTAATTCCCGGTCACGGCGGCATTCTGGATCGAATTGATAGCTTGACCTACACGGCCCCACTGTTTTTCCACTTCACGGTTTACTTCTACTACCAGGGGCAATTGCTGTGAAAAATCTGCTGCAATGGCTGTTCTTTGGGCTGATTGTGCGGGTGGTGGTGCTGTTGGTGATTGGCTTGCGAATTCAGGGCAAGCAGCGTTTGCCAAAATCCGGGCCGGTGATGATTGTCGCCAACCACAACAGCCATCTGGATACCTTGGTGCTGATGTCGCTGTTTCCGCTGCGGATGCTGAATCAGCTTCGCCCCGTAGCAGCAGAAGATTATTTTCTAAATCAAAATCCCTGGCTAGCTTGGTTCGCCCTAGACATGATGAATATTATTCCGATCGCCCGTGAGGCAGGCTGCGATCGTCAGTTTCTCAAACGCTGCGGTGCCGCCTTGCAAAATAACCAAATCCTCATCCTCTATCCAGAAGGCTCCAGAGGTGAACCAGAATGTCTGACCGAGTTCAAAACTGGGATTGCCCATTTAGCCAAGCATCACCCGCAAGTCCCAATCGTGCCGATTTTTCTACAGGGTCTAGGCAAAGCCTTACCCAAAGGTGAAGCCTTACTCGTTCCTTTCTTTTGCGATGTTCTAATCGGTGAACCGCTGTACTGGACGGGCAGTAAATCGGGGTTAATGCATTTGCTGACGGAGCGCTTCCAAGCTCTGGCCGCCAGCGGCAATTTCCCGATTTGGGAAGCGTGAAAGAACTGATTTTGTTTGAACCGACCTGAAAACTTTTTAATGATGGAAATTAACATGCTGCAAAAAACCTTGCCTACCTACGAAACCCTCATGCGTCCGCTGCCTCGTTTCAGTTTTAAAGCCTGGTATTACGGCTTAATGAACCTCTCGCTGCGCAGTCTGGGGCGACTCTCGCAAGGGGTGAAAATTGGCTACAAATATGGGTTTGATTCTGGGGTAATGCTGGAATATGTCTACCGCAATCAACCCAGTGGCATCACGCCGATCGGTAAACTGATTGATTGGTTTTACCTCAATTCTCAAGGCTGGTGTGGAATTCGTAACCGAGCTGAGCTATTAAAAACAACCTTGCGGCAAACGCTGCAAACCCACCAACAGCAAGGCATCACCTGCGTTTTACTGGACGTTGCCTGCGGCGGTGGGCGCTATGACCTGGAAGTATTAAAGCAATTTCCGGCTGAGTCTTTTCGGGCTACCCTCAGAGATTACAAACCAGAAAATGTTGCTAAAGCTCAGCAATTGAGCGATCGCCTGGGCGTGTTTGCCAACATTGAACAAGCCGATGCTTTTAGCGATGCCGATTTAGACCGAGTTCAACCTCGTCCCACCATTGTTTTGGTTTCGGGATTACATGAGATTTTGCCGAATGATGACTTAATTCGCCATCATTTTCAGCAGCTTTATCGGATCATGCCATCCCCAAGTACCCTGATTTTCACGATTCAGCCCTACCACCCCCAGCTAGAGCTAATTGCCCGCGTCTTGCCTTCCCATACCGGGCAACCTTGGGTGATGCGCCTGCGCTCTTGGCCACTCATTCAGCAGTGGGCCACAGCCGCTGGGTTCAAAAACCTACGAGTGCAAATGGAACCCAACGGCATTTTTGGCGTGGTGACTGCTCAAAAATAGCAGCGGTGTAAATTTCTGTCTTCCAGCGTGAATCGGGTTTCACGCTGGAAGTTCAGGTTATACAGAAAAATCGCGATCGCCCATTGAAGATGACTAAAAATAATTTATTGATTTTCAAAATCAGAACAGCCAAGAGCTTCAGTTTGCGTGTAACGTCCCGATAACTCATTAATTTGCAATCAAGGTTTCTAGCCAAATCGAGCTTGCGGTATCTGAAAGCTGCAAATTAGCAGGCAACAGGGTTGTGTTGCAAAAAGAATGAATTGGAATCAACTTGCATGAAGGAAGTCGGGATCAAACAGCAACTCCGAAGATTTGATGGATGAAAGAGATCTGTCCCAAGACATCCCCTTTTTCCACCCCTT
>JAHHGS010000109.1 GCA_019359715.1 Aphanocapsa sp. GSE-SYN-MK-11-07L
TTGCCAGAGAATCATGAGGGAATGGTGTATGTTGCCATGATTCGCTTGATGCTACGGCGATTAGACAACAATCGCAGAAGGTGGAAAAAAGAAACAGCTTAACTAACATTTACAAACATTCTCTTAGAGTCAGCTTAAAAGACCTGATCTTCCATCCCGATCCACCATTCTCCAAGCTGCATCAAGTCTTGGTGGATGTCTGCTAAGGCGGCTGCGTAGTCTTCAGAGGTGATCTCGGACTTTCGCTCTTGCAGCTTCTTTAAGCGGAGTTGAGCCAGCAGCCAAGGTTTGCTGATGCCATTGGTGTCCTCAATATATCGAGCCAAGTCGTCGCTGTTCATGGCATTTTTAACTCCTGTACCTGCCCTGATTTTATAGCAATCGCTGGGGTTGGACAGCGATCGCCACCCAGGTGAGAACAGAAATGTTTTCAAGTCATTGGCTGTGAAGTCCACTTGTAAGGCAAATCCAACGGTTCTATCAGGGGTGGTGCTGCCTGGTTGGTATTTTGCAGCAGAATTGTAAATCCGCCCGCCCCCAAACCTGACTGTGGCCAGAGCCGGTAGCAAGGTAAATCACTCAGATGGGATTGGTAAGCCTGTAAATGAGGCACAGCTAGAGGCTGAAACTGCGGAAAGCGGGCTAAAAACCAACTGCTCACCTGCTCGTTTTCTTCGGGCGAAAAAGCACAGGTCATATAAGCTAGATAGCCCTGTGGGGCAACCAGTTGGGCCGCATTGGCTAAAATTCGCTTTTGCCGATTGGCATTTTGGTTAATTGTGACCGGATGAAAACAGCCCGGCGCTTTCTCGCCTTTAGCCAGTAGAGATTGCCCCGTACAGGGAGCATCGACGATCGCCACTGTCGCCTGTTCCGGTAGCTGCTCTGCCAAGATCTGGGAGTCTAAGCTGACAACAGCGGCAGGATCAGCCTGACAGCGGCGAAGATTACTGATTAACATGCCCAGTCGTTTACCAATCACTTCGTTACTGAGCAGAAATTGAGGCTGCAATGCTTGAGCCGCAAACAGACTTTTGCCGCCCGGTGCCGCGCAGAGGTCAACCACTAGGGCGGGCTGAGCGGGAAGGGTTAAAAGTGGGCTAGCCGCAAAAACAGAAGAAAAGTCTAGACAGTAGTAGTAGCCCTGCTGATGCCACTCATGCTGACCGGGGCGAGTTGAGACAGCCAGGCGATCGACAAATTCCGGCTGCCAAGGTAAGGGAGGGGCGATCGCAAACGGCAGTGATTCTGGGCGAGGCCGATTCCAGAGAATGCAAGGGGAAAGAGGCTGAGGCTGAACCAAGGCTTGGATAAATGCTGACTGCTGAGCCGAATCAGCCCACAGCCGCCGCGCAAATTTCAGCAGCAAATTAGACGGCATTGGTTAACAGAAGAGTCTTGAAATACCGAGATTTTCAGGATTAATCACTCAAGCTTTTTCTGCAAGCGCTTAATGTTGCTGGCTCGGCCAAAAATGGTGGCTGTGCCCTCCGCAACCTGCACCAAAATACTGCCAGAGAGCCAGTGTCGCAGCGCCGATCGCTGATAGACCTGATAGCCGCCCTCTAGCTCGGATTTTGGTGTGTAGCCCAAATCGCTGAGGGCTTGATTTAACTGGGTTTTAAATGCTTTGGGGTTGGCAACTGCGTTCGGTTTTGCCGTCCCGCAGGGAATCGCCAGCGACACGGTGCGATTAAAGTAAGCTCCAGCCAAACCGGCCAGCAAGCCAGGAATAATCCCAAACCGAAAAGGTTCTCCGGTCGCCAGCTCCAAATTAAATGCCTGAGCAGAAGACAGAGCTGCAATGAGGGTTGCGCCTGTAAAGTAGTACAGAAACGTCGGTAGCCAACCAACGGTTTGGAGGGTTGGAGCAGCGGTTTGCTCGACTTCAAGACGATCTGCCATCGCGAAAATTCACACCGAACTGAATGGCATTAGTCTAGGACATTCTCAGCGCTTGTGAGGATAATCGCTTTTGCCCTGCTCTCAATTCCAAGTTTTTAATGTCACGGAAAATTGCCCCATAGCGCTATCAATGGAACAGAGCACAGATGCTAAAATAGCTGGGTTATTTCACCCCAGACTGATCCTTGAGTCAATCTATAGACGTAGTTGAAGCCAATGCGCCTGGGCTAGATGAGTTCTTACAAGAACTAGCCACGATTCAGCAAACTGGCTCTAAGAGAATTGCCCTGCTTGGCTCTCGTCATGTTCCGATCACTCATCAGCACTTGATTGAGATGATGAGCTATGCCTTAGTATTAGCGGGGAATCGCCTCATGACTTCTGGTGCAACTGGCACCAATGCGGCGGCGATTCGAGGTGCGATGCGGGCTGACCCAAATCTGCTGACGGTGGTTCTGCCTCAAAGTATGCAGCGCCAGCCCCGTGAGTCGCGCAAGCAGCTCGACCAAGTTATGCATTTGGTTGAAAAACCAGAAAACGATCATTTGTCGCTGGCAGAAGCCAGCAGCCTTTGCAATCAGGAAATTATCGATCGCTGTCAACAACTGATTTGCTTTGCGTTTCACGATAGCCAAACCCTGCTCCAAACCTGTCAGCTCGCGGAGGAACAGCATAAAGTTGTGACGCTATTTTATTTTGACTGAGCGTTTTGCTGCAAGATTGGGGGTTGACTTTAAAATTAATTTGAGAATTTGCGGCTGGTCACGTCAAGGCAATGAAAGCCGATCGCTCTCCCCAATTTTCTAGCGCAAGTGATAATGTTTAGGGTAGTTTGGTTCTGACATCGCCTGGCAAGTAGGTAGAGTGCTATGAGCACAGTAATGGTTGTAGATGATAGTCCGACCCTGCGGGCAATGATTGCTGAAGTCCTCTCCAGATACGGGCTAACAGTGGTTGAGGCCTGCGATGGCGTTGATGCTAAGGAAAAAATTCAGGCCAACTGCCCTGACCTTGTGATCATGGATGTTGTGATGCCGCGCATGAACGGCTATGAGCTTTGTCGCTGGGTGAAGGGGGAACCCAAGTCTGAAAACGTGCCGGTGATTATGTGTACGACCAAAAGCGAAGATTTCGATCGCCACTGGGCGATGAGGCAAAAAGCGGATGCTTACATCACCAAACCCTTTCAGCCCACAGAGCTAATTACCAAAGTCAAAGAGCTGCTGAAGCAATCTGTTTGAGCATGAGCATCCGCTTAACCAGAGTTTTATCGCCGCGATTAAACGATGATGCTAATGAGTTTCCGCCTGCAATGCCGACTCATCCTTGGGTAGCCGGGCAAATCTTCTACAGTCCGGGCGGGCATTGGTGCTATCGCGTGGTTGGCCCCTGCTGCCGCCTGTTCGATCGCGAGCAATTGCCTTGGCCCTGCTGCCGCCTCCAGTGGCGAGGCAAGGAACCGAGTTGGCGGCGAGTTGGTAAGCGGTTGACCCCAGACATGGCCACCAAAAAACATCCCTCCTACTCGGTGCAAATTTTAGGGCAGGGCGCTAAAGACCCGTTTGTAATTACCCTTTACACCGTCAAACTGTCTGCTGCCGAGCGGGAATGGTGGTGTGCAAAAAAATCGAGCACTATTTGCTCCAGCACCTCTGGCGAGGCTGAGGAAACCAGAATCGACGGATAAACGGCACTGCCCCAGGTGGGATGCTGAATGATCAGACAGCCGCCCTGGGGTAGGGCGGGATAGCCCAGGGTGGTCCGTACTACGGCAATATCGTCCAAATGCAGCGTACCGGGCTGCGAAAACAGCGGCCAGCCTGTGCGGGGGTCAAACAGTTCTGCCTGATAGGCTTGGGATGTGAGCTGAGCAATCAACCGATCGCCAAATTGAATGAACTGCTGCCGCAGTCTGCGTTTTTCCTTTTCGGTTGCCGGGGTGCGACGCAGGAGCGACTGATTTGCCTGTTGCAGCACGATCAAAATTGACTGCACAGGCTCCACCCAAGCTGGTAAAAGCTGATCTAGATGGATCTGGAGAAAAGGGTTGGGGGGATGAACTGACCACTGCATAGGGCAAATCGGCAGTCAAAAAATCACAATGGATTTAAGCGCGAAACGCTTCAGCTCTGGAGGCAGGGCCCAGCAGTGCTTTTTAGTATCGTACTCCGTTTGCTTGATGGGTCTGCCAGTAGGAGCTTGACAGCCCGTGCCTGCTCACGCTCAAACAATGGCAAAGTGATAGGATTGTGATCATCACAACCAATCTGACCGAGCTTATTTTCGGCTTGACTGTATTTTGCGATCGCCTCTCTTTCCGCTGTCGTTCATTCCATCCTTACCGTAGACAATGCTGAAAACTCTTCTGGGCAATCCCAACAAGCGCAAGCTCAAGAAATATCAGCCTGATGTGGTCGAAATCAACCTGCTGGAGGCCGAAGTGCAGGCCCTCAGCGATCAAGAGCTACAGGCTAAGACCGGAGAGTTTAAACAGCGTCTAGCCCAAGGTGCCGCTTTGGATGAATTGCTGCCGGAGTCCTTCGCGGTGGTGCGAGAAGCCTCGCGGCGAGTCCTGGGCTTACGTCACTTTGATGTCCAGCTCTTGGGTGGGATGATTTTGCACGACGGGCAGATTGCTGAGATGAAAACCGGGGAAGGTAAAACCTTGGTTTCCACCCTGCCTGCTTATTTAAATGCCTTGACCGGCAAAGGCGTCCACGTGATTACCGTCAACGATTACCTGGCTCGCCGCGATGCGGAGTGGATGGGCCAAGTTCACCGCTTTTTGGGGCTGAGTGTGGGGCTAATTCAGCAGCCAATGCCGCCGGATGAGCGCCAAAAGAGCTACGCCTGCGATATTACCTACGGCACCAACAGCGAAATTGGCTTTGACTACCTGCGCGACAACATGGCCACTTCAATGGCAGAAGTGGTGCAGCGCCCGTTTAACTTCGGGATTATTGACGAAGTGGATTCGGTGCTGATTGACGAGGCCCGGACGCCGCTGATTATTTCTGGGCAAGTCGAGCGCCCGACCGAAAAATATAAGCAAGCGACCCAAATTGCCTGGGCGCTGAAAAAAGAAGAGCACTACGAAGTGGATGAGAAAGCCCGCAACGTGCTGCTGACGGACGAGGGCTTTATTGAAGCTGAAAACATTTTGGGCGTCACCGATTTGTTCGACCCGCAAGACCCTTGGGCTCACTACGTTTTCAATGCGCTCAAAGCTAAAGAACTGTTCATGAAAGATGTCAACTACATTGTCCGCAATGACGAGGTGGTGATTGTCGATGAATTTACCGGGCGCGTGATGCCCGGCCGGCGCTGGGGAGACGGACTGCACCAGGCGATCGAAGCCAAGGAAGAAGTCAACATTGAGAATGAATCGCAGACTTTAGCGACGATTACCTACCAAAACATGTTTTTGCTCTATCCGAAGCTGTCTGGGATGACCGGCACTGCCAAGACAGAAGAAGCCGAGCTAGAGAAAATCTACAAGCTGGAAGTGACGATGGTGCCGACCAATCGCACTACTTGTCGCCAGGATGTCGCCGATGTAGTCTACAAAACCGAAGCGGCCAAGTGGCGAGCTGTCGCCGAAGAATGTGCTGAAATGCACGAGATCGGTCGGCCGGTGCTAGTCGGAACCACCAGCGTTGAAAAATCAGAGATTCTCGCACAGCTCTTGCAGCAAAATCAGATTCCCCATAACTTGCTGAACGCCAAGCCCGAAAACGTGGAGCGAGAGTCAGAAATTGTCGCCCAAGCCGGTCGGAAAGGAGCGGTGACAATTTCCACCAACATGGCGGGGCGAGGCACAGACATTATTTTGGGGGGGAATGCTGACTATATGGCCCGGCTCAAACTGCGGGAATATTTTATGCCCCGAATTGTCATGCCAGAGTCAGATGACCCAATGGCAATGATGCGGGTGATGCTAGCCGACAGCAAAGGCGGTGGGCAGGGATTTGGCACCAGCAGCAATCTGCCCCAAAAAACCTGGAAGGCTTCCCCGAATATTTTCCCGACCGAGTTATCTAAAGATGCTGAAAAACTGCTCAAATCAGCCGTCGAATTTGCAGTCAAGCAATATGGAGAGCGCAGTCTGCCGGAGCTGCAAGCCGAAGATGTGGTGGCGGTGGCCTGCGAGAAAGCCCCCACAGACGACCCAGTGATTCAGAAGCTGCGAGATGCTTATAATCAAGTCCGCCGGGAGTATGAAGCCTTAACCAGTACAGAACATAATGAAGTTGTGGGCGTCGGTGGTTTGCATGTGATTGGCACAGAACGTCACGAGTCGCGGCGAGTAGATAACCAACTGCGGGGTCGGGCCGGACGGCAGGGCGACCCTGGTTCGACCCGATTTTTCTTGAGCTTGGAAGACAATTTGCTGCGGATTTTTGGCGGCGATCGCGTAGCCGGTCTAATGAACGCTTTCCGGGTCGAAGAAGACATGCCAATCGAGTCGCGGATTCTCAGCAACAGCCTTGAGAATGCTCAGAAAAAGGTGGAAACCTACTACTACGACATTCGCAAGCAGGTGTTTGAGTACGACGAGGTGATGAACAATCAGCGGCGAGCGATCTACGCGGAGCGGCGGCGGGTGCTGGAAGGCGAAGACCTCAAGGATCGGGTGCTAGAGTACGCCGAGCGCACCATGGACGACATTGTTGAAGCCTACGTTAACCCCGACCTGCCGCCAGAAGAATGGGATTTAACCAGCTTGGTTAACAAGGTGAAAGAATTTGTGATTTTGCTGGCTGACCTAGAACCGGAGCAGCTAGAAGACCTGAGTATGCCAGAAATGCAGATGTTTCTGCATGAGCAAGTCCGAATTGCCTACGATCGCAAAGAAGCCGAAATCGATCGGCTCGAACCTGGACTGATGCGGCAAGCCGAACGGTTTTTCATTTTGCAGCAGATTGATATTCTTTGGCGTGAGCACCTCCAACAAATGGACGGGCTGCGGGAAGCGGTCGGGCTGCGCGGCTACGGTCAACAAGACCCCCTGGTGGAGTACAAGAGCGAAGGCTACGAGTTCTTCCTCGACATGATGACCGCCATCCGCCGGAATGTGGTTTACTCACTGTTCCAGTTCCAACCTCAAATGCAACCGCCGATGGAAACTGCGTCAGAAGTGGTTTAGGGGGAAGAAGCTGCGCGAACGTCCTTTTGCCTTTCTGCTGGCGTGATAATCTGAACAAAATCTGAGGATTGGTTGTGAAAAAGTTGGGTTTGGGGTTAGTTTCGTGTGGGTTGGTGGTATGCTTGCAACTGCCGTTGCTGGCCCAATCGGTGCCCAAAAAGCTCAAAAAAGGGATGAACTGGAGCGTAGCCAGAAACCTAATTCTTGAAAAGGGCTGGCAGCCCGTTGCTAGAAATACCTCGCTGGGTGAGGCGATCGCCAATCCATCTCCCTACCAAACAATCCTGATTCAGCTTTATCCAGAAATGAGTTCCTGCACTTCTATGGGCGTTGAAGTTTGCCAATTTAAGTTCGTGAATAGAAAAGGCAAATCTTTGCAAGTTTTAACCCTTTACACACCCGGTTTTTTAGAGCCTTTGGTTGATCAGTGGACGACAAAATAGGTGCTGCCCAGCCCGTACAGTAAACTGAGACTATGAGCGAAGCCTACAAAATTGTCAGCGATAATCGTCAAGCCCGGTTTTTATTTGAGATTTTAGAAACCTATGAAGCTGGGATTGAGCTAATGGGAACGGAAGTAAAGTCAATTCGAGCCGGTAAGATTAATCTGCGAGATGGGTTTGCGCGCATTCGCAACGGCGAAATTTTTTTGATGAATGTGCATATTTCACCCTGCCAAAATGCCAGCCAGGTGTTTAACCACGACCCCCGCCGCACTCGCAAGCTGCTCCTACATCGCCAAGAAATTCGCAAGCTGATCGGCAAAGTTGAGCAAAAGGGCTTAACCTTAGTGCCGCTCAAAATGTACCTTAAAGGCGGCTGGCTGAAGGTGGATATTGCCCTCGCCAAGGGCAAAAAACTTTACGATAAGCGGGAAGACCTGAAGCAGCGCCAAGACAAGCGAGATATGGAACGGGCAATGAAGCAACGTTAATTTTCTAACCCTCCGGTTCTGCTGCTGGAGCTGATGAATTGTAGCTAGCGATAATCGCCATTGCCAACCACCAAAGGGTAGCCACTTCGGGGCGATACCAAACGGTGTCTACGGCACCGTGGGTCATCATACCCAGCAGAATAGAAATCGCGGCAATCAGCCAAAAAGTTTCCCGGCTACCTTGATCGCGCAGGTTTTTCAACTGCTGCCAGCCGCGTTGCAGCGTCACCAAAATCAGCCACAGGAAGGCGCTAAAGCCAACAAATCCGGTTTCTACCAACAGTTCTAAATAAACTGAGTAGGCTCCCAAAGCGGTGAAGCCGGGGCGCTGAAAGAGGGGATAAATTTGGTTGAAAGCAGTATTGCCAGGGCCAATCCCTAAAATTGGTCGATCGCGGATCATCTCGTGGACAGCGGCCCAGACATTAATCCGAAAATTGTTGCTGCTGTCCTTGCGGTCAGCAAAAATGCTAGTGACGCGATCGCGCACCGGCGGCACAAACAGAATTGCCAGCAGCAAGATTCCCCCTAATCCCCCCAGCAAGACTGGAAATGCCCAAGTCCGCCAAGCCGTTGGCAGGTGAGGTAAGAGCCAAAACAGCAGCAGCAGCGCCATCGCAAATAGCGCCATCACCAAACCCAACCAGCCGCCGCGGCTAAAGGTAAGAATCAGGCAGAGGGTATTCATGACTAGCATTAGCCCAGCCAGCAGCTTGGGTAGCCAACCCCGCCAGGCAAACAGGGCTGCCAAGCTAAACGGAATTGCGGGCAGCAAGTAACCGGCCAGCAAATTGGGATTGTCTAAGTAGCTGTACACCCGCGTTGTGTTGGCCAAAGACGATTCAGGGTCAGTCCAGGTAGCCAGGGCATCCGCCCCAAATAGCCACTGCCGCAGCCCGTAGAGGCTAACCACCAAGGCAACGTGGAGGTAAACGGTAATCAACCAAGATCGCCAGCGGGGCGATCGCACAACCCGTTCCACCAGGGCAAAAAACAGCAAGTAGAGGCTGAGCTTTGTCCAGCCCACGAAGGCGGCACTTTTGACCGGCGAGAGGGCAGTGGCAACAGTGGCAATTCCCCAGTAGAGCAACACCAGCAGATGAATCGGGTTCAATCGGCTGCGCTCAGGGGCATCGGAGAGAGTTAGCAGCACCCAGAACCCAACGCAGGCCGTTAGCATCACGCCAATCATTGAATTGGGCACGAAGGGCGCTAAGCCGAAGACTAAACTTAGCAGCCCGACCGCAATTTCTGTGCTCCACTGGATCAGCCAACTGCCCCGCCGCCAGCGATAGAGCAGCCCCACCAGTTTGCCGATCAGGCTAGAGCGTCGCCACTGATAGGTGGGCAGGTTTGCAAGGGTCAAGTTTTGCCAGAGAGCGTTCATAGGCAGTAGTGAATTGGGCGATCGGGCAAGCGTCACGCTAGTCATTATGCCTGAGAGCCAGCCAAATTAAGGCTAGGACACAAGCAATTCAAGCGTATTTACTGATCGCAACAATAGTCGATAGACAGGAAAATCCCCAAGAGACTTTAAGATCCCCAAATAATCCTAAACTTGAATGATAGAAAATACCGATAGAGATTATATAAATCTTCTGCTACTTACTTATGTATCTTCCGGGTTATTCTGATCCCTAGCTCAGCATTCAGCAAAAATCACCATGTTCCAGACTCTGGTTGACACGATTTGGCTAGTTCCTTGCTATGCCTTCTTGGGCGCACTGATCTCATTCCTCTGGTTTCCCTCAATTATTCGGAAAACCGGCCCTCGCCCCTCTGGCTACATCAATACCTTGATGAGCCTGACAGCGCTACTGCACAGCGTCTTAGCCTTTTCTGCCCTCCAGGGCCAACCTGCTCAGAGGCTTTTGATCCCGTGGCTGAAGGTGGCCAACCTCGATTTGACGATTCCAATTGAGGTTTCCTCCCTGACAATGGGAGCACTGGTGCTGATTATGGGAATTAACTTATTTGCTCAAGTCTTCGCGATCGGCTACATGGAAATGGACTGGGGCTGGGCCAGATTCTTTTCGCTGCTTGCCCTGTTCGAGGCTGGCATGTCTGCCCTAGTGCTGTTGGACTCCCTCTTTTTCAGCTACATGGTGCTAGAGATTCTGACCTTAGCAACGTATTTGTTGACAGGACTGTGGTTCAATCAGCCGCTGGTGGTGACAGGGGCGCGGGATGCCTTTTTGACCAAGCGGGTGGGTGACTTATTTTTGCTGATGGGAGTGTTGGCCTTACTTCCCCTGGCTGGCACTTGGGATTACCAAGAGCTAGCTACCTGGGCCAAAACTGCCCAGGTTGACCCGACCGTGATGACGTTGGTGGGTCTGGCTCTAATTGCTGGGCCAATGGGCAAGTGCGCTCAGTTTCCGCTCCACCTCTGGCTGGATGAAGCGATGGAAGGGCCAATTCCGGCTTCGATTTTGCGGAACTCGATTGTGGTGGCGACCGGGGCTTGGGTGTTATTTAAGCTAGAGCCAGTTTTAGCCCTTTCCCCGTTTACACTATCGGCCTTGATCTGGATTGGTGGGGTGACGGCGGTGGGTGGGACGCTGATTGCGATCGCCCAGATTGACATTAAGCGCTCCTTGTCTTACTTGGTCAGCGCCTATATGGGGATTGTCTTCATTGCGATCGGCACTCAGCAGACGGCAGCGGCCCAAATGATGACCCTTACCCATGCCCTTGCGATGGCTCTGCTGGTGATGAGTGTTGGGGCGGTGATTTGGAACTGCATTACCCAAGACCTGCGCCAGTATGGGGGTCTGTTTGCCCGTCGCCCGATTTCTGGGCTGTCGTTTATGGTCGGAGCCGCTGGGTTGGTGGCTTTTCCGCCCTTAGGCGGCTTTTGGGCGCTGCTGAAGCTAGTGGATGGGCTATGGACGACTCAACCTTGGCTGGTTGGTCTTTTGGTGCTGGTCAACACCCTGGCCGGCTTCAGCCTAGCCAGAGTCTTTTGTATGGTTTGGGGTGGCAGTTCTAAGCCAATGACGGCCCGATCGCCAGAGGTGTTCTGGCCGATGATCCTTCCTGCCATGACAGCAATGGGCTTTACCCTACATTTGCCGCACATCTTGGCCACTCTTTCGCTGCTGCCGACTTGGGAAACGTTTAACCAAGAAGCAGCGCTATTGCTGACTGGTTCTAGCGTCTTGGGCTTCTCGGCGGCTGGTCTCATTTATCTCAGCCCGACAATTCAGAAACCCGTCAAGCTGCCGCTGCCGGGACTGCAAGACCTGTTTGCCTACGATTTTTATACCCCCAAGCTCTACAAAACCAGCATCGTGTTTGGAGTTGATTTGATTTCGCAGCTAACTTCTTGGTTTGACAAATATCTAATTGACGGCACAGGCAACCTATTCGGGCTAGCGACTATTTTTAGTGGGCAAAGCCTAAAGTACAGTACCTCTGGACAATCGCAGTTTTACGTCCTGACGATTCTGGTCGGGATTGCCACGATTGGCGTGCTTCTATGCTGGCCCGTCCTTTCTCATTTGTCATTGGCAGTCGGTTGAGCACCTAAGCTCAAAGCCCTTGCTTGCCGCGGATCTCACTTTTAACTTGTTTTTTTAGGTTAGTTCAGCCATGCTCAGCCTCTTGATTGTTTTACCTCTGCTCGGTGCGATCGCCATTGGTTTTTGGCCCAGCAAACTGTCTGGAGAATCTGCCCGGCTGGGGGCACTCGGCTTGAGCACCGCCCTCCTCGTCTTGACGGCGGTCATCTTCAGTCAGTTCGACCTCAGCGCTGCTGGCTTGCAGATGAGTGAGTACCTACCCTGGATCAAGACCCTGGGTTTGAACTATGCGCTGGGGATTGATGGGCTATCCCTACCGCTGATTGCCCTGACCAATTTTTTAGTTTTGATTGTGGTCTATAGCGGTGATGATGGGGTGCCGACCACTTCTCCTCGGCTGTTTTACTCCCTCACCTTCTTGGTCAGCGCAGGCATTACTGGCGCGCTGTTGGCCCAAAACCTGCTGCTGTTCTTGATTTTTTATGAGCTAGAGCTCATCCCGTTCTATCTGCTGATTTTGATCTGGGGCGGCAAGAATCGGGAAGGAGCGGCAATGAAGTTCCTGATCTATACGGCGGTGTCTGGATTTTTGATTTTGGCTGGCTTTTTGGCCCTAACCTGGCTCAGCGGTGCGCCCAGCTTTGACTATGCAGCGATTTCGACTGCGGGTCTTTCGACCCGCACCCAACTGATTTTACTCACCTTGCTGCTGGTTGGGTTTGGGATCAAAATTCCGCTGGTGCCTTTGCACAGCTGGCTGCCAGATGCCTACGTTGAGGCAGCGACCCCGGTCGCTATTTTGCTCGGTGGGGCGTTAGCCAAGTTAGGCACCTACGGTTTAGTGCGGTTTTGTTTGGGGCTATTTCCGCAAACTTGGCCGATTGTCGCGCCCGGCTTGGCGATTTTGGCCACGGTGGGGGTGCTCTACGGGGCGATGGCGGCGATCGCCCAAAAAGACATCAAGCGAATGGTGGCCTACAGCTCAATTGGGCACATGAGCTACGTCCTGCTAGGGATAGCAGCTCACACCTCCCTGGCGATGGTGGGGGCGATCGGTCAAATGGTCAGCCACGGCTTAATTTTGGCGCTGCTGTTCTACCTGATTGGGGTGATTGAAGTCAAAGTTGGCACCCGCGAATTGGACGAGCTGAACGGGTTGCTGAATCCCCTGCGGGGGCTACCGACAACCAGTTCTTTGCTGGTTTTGGCCGGTATGGCCAGCGCTGGCATCCCCGGCCTCGTTGGCTTTATTTCAGAATTTTTAGTTTTTCAGGGCAGCTACTCCGCCTTTCCGCTCCCAACCCTGCTCTGCGTGGTCGGGACGGGCTTAACGGCGGTCTACTTTGTGATTCTGCTCAATCGCACCTGCTTTGGCCGTTTGGACAACAAAACGGCTTATTACCCGAAAGTGACGCGGACAGAGCAAATTCCGGCCTTGGTTTTAACCGCCTTAGTTTTCTTTTTGGGCATTCAACCCACCTGGCTGGTGCGCTGGAGCGAAACCACCAGCGCCGCGATCGTGGCGGCCGTTCCTCAGACCGCCCCGCCGCCGATCGCCCTCAATCAGACTTTTATGCCTGCGCCTAGCCTCAAGCTGCAAGGCTAGATGCACTCCTTGCCTGCCTGCTTTTAATTCACTTACTCCCCAAGAAACTCACTATGGTACAAGCCCCTGCCAAGCCCGTCGCTAAACTGCCGCTCTCTAAGCACCCGCTGGCAGACGTGATTCATCGCCTAGAAGCTGGTGGTGCCATGATTCCAGACACGCCAGAGAACTTGATGAAAGTGATTGGCATGTATAAGGCTTACTCAATCCCGATGGATTTTTACTGGCGGGACTTATTGTACTTGGCTGAGCGGGTGTTTATTAATCCTCTGCCCTTCTTCAAATACTTGCCAACCCAAGAGTATTTTGACCTGCACAATCACTACGCCGGGGATGATGCTGACCTCCGGATTTGGCGAGGCGGGGCAACGGCTCATCCTGAGCTTCTAGAGTTCATTGAAAAGGGTGAGAACGGCAAAATGCCCCGCTTGCTGCATCACCTCTGGCACGATCGGATCAATATGGAATTTTCCGAAAGCCTCGCCCAGTCGATGATGTGGCACCGGATGAGCGGCGAACTAGAAGCTTATTTAGACTCGCCAGAGTACATTGCCAATGCCAATCGGGCGATTGTGGCTTACCTGAAGGCGCATCCTGGCTACGCGCCGCTGTTAGTCCTACACAAACTCTTTCCGCAATTGTTTTTAGAGCAGTGCCGGATGTCTACTTACTTGTCCATTTTGGGCTTGTTTTGGGAAATCATGGCGCCGGTGTTTTTTGAAATTAGCGATCGCTATGACGAGGGCAGCATTAAAACAATCCCAGAAGCAATGAACTTTTTGTCCCAAGGCATTTTCTGGATTGCCGGTCGGCCAATTTATCACCATGTTTACATCAAGGGTGAGTGTTTTGAAATCATTCCCAAGTCTAAGGGGTTTATGTGGCTCTACGAAGCGGCATTTCCCTATGTCGAAGCGGTCTTCTACCGGACAGCTCCGTTTCGGGGGACAAAATCTTACAATGCTCAGGCCAACCAGGTGCCGAACGAACAGATTGACTTCCACTACGGGATTTTGTTTGCCGACAAGTTCCCGGTCGGGACAGCCGGGATTCCCCCCACCCTGCTGCACCAAGATATGTATCACTTCCTGCCGTCTTACCTGAAGGAGCATTTTGCCCAAAACTGTCGGGGAGAAGATGACATTTTGGTGCAGTTGGGGATTGCTTTCCAGCGATCGATGTACACTGTCACCTCCGCCGTCCTCCAGGCTACCCGGGGCGCTTTGCTCTATCCCCTCGACGACCCGAATCCCAAGCACCTGCTGGAAAATCGCAAGTTCTTTGAAGCTCAAATGGATCGGTTTATTCGCCCTCAATACGGGATTGCCGATGCCTGTCGGATTCGGAGCGTGCAGCTCGACAGTTATAAATAGGTCAAATTGCAATTAGCAATCACGCTTGCCCCCAGCCAAAGACGAATCAACCCAAACTATTGTCAGCGCATAATCTTGCATAGCCCTACTCTGGCGCAGGTTTAAATGACTGGTAAATTTCGCAAACTGTAATTGAGGCAAGGCAAATATGTGGTGGATTTCGGCGTTTTTGCTGGCCCAGGCAGCCCCCCAGCCTCCGGCCCGAGAAATCCAGCAAATTCAAGACGTGCGATCGCTGCCCGGTGAGTTAGATAAGATACCGGTCTTCAACAGCAACAGTCCAGAAATGGTGCAGAGTGACGGGATTTTACTCTCGACCTTTTCTCCTCAGGGCATGAAAGTGCCCTCTGCTCACCTCAATTTTACGTTTGATGGGCGATTTGACCTGTTTACCCACCACGTCGCTAAGGTCAAATCTGTCAAAGCCCCCCAAACCATGTATTTAGGGTTGATTGTTCGCAATCCCAGCAGTCGCCCGGTCAAGATATTGGTGCTGCAAGCGATTAGCCACATGACCAAAGATGCGCCATTTATCTCATTGCCGGGGACGACAGAAAACAACCGCAATCGCGTTTATGCTGGGCCGGGCAGTCGTTCCTCCAGCGATGCTCTGCGCTACGAACGGGGCTTAGACCTGCCGGTGCGGGTGGACTTGCCGCCCGGTGAAACCAAGATGCTAGCGGTGCTGCCAATTCCCGCTAAAGCCCTCAACGGGAGGACAGTCTTAATGCGTCTCTACAGCAATGGCAAGGTGAATCTGGCCAGTTTGGCGATGTGGGCCAAGCGAGAGGGAGCTAGCAAAGAGCGTCAGCCCACCCTGGCAGAGTGGCAAAATGTGCTGACAACTGGCAGTTTAGTCACCCCCCGCGACCTTGCTCCGACGCCGCCGGGGCAAGCTGTGAGTAAGTTTATTTACGGGCGGGTAGCTGGGGTAGCCAAAGGGGCGGAATGGAAAGGCACAATCACCGATCGCCCAACGGACAAGTCTCTAACAATTCCGCCCCCCGGCAAGTCCATTTCCTATGCGATTAATACGCTCGATAACGGCACCCTCGGCACTAATCAAATCCAGAGTGCGCCGATGGTTGTCCGCTATCCTGATACGGCTTACAAAGCCCACGGCAACTACGGGATTATTTACAGCCTGACAATGCCGCTCAGTAACCCAACCCCTCAGAGCCAGCGAGTCGCTCTAATGCTTCAAACTCCACTGAAGGAAAATAAGCTGTCAACGGGTGGACTGCGCTTCTTGAATCCGCCGGCCAAGCAAATTTTCTTTCGCGGTTCAGTCCGCCTGGCCTACGAAGATGACAAAGGGCAAAAGCAGGTGCGCTATTTCCACATTGTCCAGCAGCGAGGTCAGCAGGGACAGCCCTTAGTCACCTTGACCCTACCACCGGGCACAGTGCGATCGCTGGATGTTAGCTTTGTCTATCCGCCCGATGCCACCCCACCCCAGGTCTTGACCATTCAAACCTTAAACTCGGCAAGTGCGACCAAAGTCAGTAAGTGAAGCCTAATTTTACTCCTTCTGACGAGTCTCCCAAAGCCTGCCACCAAGACGA
This sequence comes from Aphanocapsa sp. GSE-SYN-MK-11-07L, assembly GCA_019359715.1. Lineage (GTDB taxonomy): Bacteria > Cyanobacteriota > Cyanobacteriia > Thermosynechococcales > Thermosynechococcaceae > JAHHGS01. The sequence goes on from JAHHGS010000109.1 coordinate 16,054, forward strand.
TATACTAGGCTAGCTGTTTGGCGCTAACAACTTTGGGTACAGACCTCCGCAGCTACGTTTATTTAGACAACCTCCAGCCTCAGCACGCCGCTTACTTAGGAACTGTCGCCCAAGGCTTTTTACCGCTGCCGGGGGATGCCTCGCTCTGGATTGAAATTTCGCCGGGGATTGGTGTGAATCGGCTGATGGATACGGCCCTCAAAGCAGCCGTGGTGCGCCCCGGCGTGCTGTTTATTGAGCGGCTGTACGGTCTACTGGAAGTCCACTCCAGCAACCAAGGCGAAACCAAAACGGCTGGGCAAGCAATTTTGCGATCGCTGGGCGTCACAGAGCGAGACTGCCTCAAGCCCCGCGTCATTTCCAGCGAGATTATTCGGAATGTCGATGCTCACCATGTTCAACTGATCAATCGCTCCCGAAGAGGAAACATGCTGCTGTCTGGGCAAACCCTCTACGTGTTTGAGGTGGAACCAGCAGCCTATGCGGCCCTAGCCGCCAATGAAGCGGAAAAAACGGCGCTGATTAATATTTTGCAGGTGTCGGCGATCGGCAGTTTTGGGCGCTTGTTTTTAGGCGGCACCGAACAAAATATCTTGGAAGCGGCCAGAGGCGTACTGGCAGCAATGGAAAGTGTGGCGGGGCGAGAGTACACCGACAAAGGCCGCGTGGAATAATTAACCGATCGAAAGGAAAGCCAAGATGGCAGATGCAGAACATCTGGCTCGACTGCATCAAGGAAATTTGAGCTGGCGGGCCTGGCGGGCCCAACAGCCAAATCTCAAACCCGACTTGAGCAAGGCTGACCTGCGAGGGATGAACTTACAGCAAATCAATTTGGAGTGGGCTGACCTGCAAAAAGCCAGCCTCAGCCAGGCAAATTTGCAAGCCGCCAGCTTAGCAGGCGCAAATTTAAGCAAAGCCAACCTCTACGAAGCCAATTTACAGGCAGCCACGCTGCACCAGGCCGAACTGGCCGATGCCCACTTGATTGGGGCAGATTTAAGCAAGGCCGATTTACAGGGCGCTGATCTGAGTGGGGCAGACCTGCGGGAAGCCAACCTGCGAGCTGCCGATTTAAGCCGAGCTAACCTAAGTGGAGCAGACCTGCGCTGTACTGACTTGAGACAGGCAGATTTAAGCTATGCCAACCTGACTGGAGCTAACTTGAGTGGAGCAAATTTGACCTTTGTTAATTTAGGACAAGCGAATTTGTGCCGAGCTAATTTGGTCAGAGCAGAATTAGTCGAGGCTCATCTTTACCGAGCCAACCTCTACCGAGCCGATCTCAGCCAAGCCCATTTAATCTGGGCCAATCTATTTGAGGCAATTCTGGTCAACGCCTGTTTGGTAGAAGCAGATTTGGCAGCCAGCATCTTGCAAAAGGCCAACTTGACCGAGGCAGATTTGAGTGGAGCAAATTTAACCAGAGCTAACTTGAGAGGAACAGATTTTAGTCAAGCCAATTTAAGTGGGGCTAAATTGCGATCGCCCACTCTCCATAAAACCAACTTCCAAGGCGCAAAACTCTACGCCGCCCAATTGATTACTGTCGATTTGAGTCAAGCCAACCTGCGAGGAGCACTAATGCCCGATGGCAGTATTTTTCATTGAATTTTGACTCAAAATCATCTAAAGTTTTGACTGTTGATTTTCTACTTCGATTGTGAGCAGAAATTAAATTTCCAGGTGTAAATCTTAAGGGATTGCAAATTTTCATTGTTTTCGGTGCAACTTACCTTTCTCAATCTATTAAAATTCTTACCACCGAGCCGACTAGCTGTTCTACCTAGACTCTCTACGGCATTGTCTTTCATGCTGCAATATACGACTCTCTTCCTGGTTTTGATACTGTCTCTGCCTGAAGCAGCACTCTCGTTCAATCGCCGACAGTTCTCTTCTACCCTTCTTAGCAATAGCGGCACAAGTTCTACATTAACTTACGCTAAAGCAGGCTCTTGTAATACTCCTGATGACAGGGCTTCTGATGGCTCTAGGTGTGGCGATCGGGCAGCCAGTGAGCGTCCGGGTAGGCGTTAAATATCAACTACTGCGGCAATAGACGGGATTTGATTGTTTTTTGAATTTCTTCTCCGGCTTGTTGCTCTGCTAAAGGCAGCTCGTAAGATTTTTGCAAATTAAGCCCTAGCTCAGGGCTAGTGCCAAACCACTGCCCCAGCCAGAGACCAGTGTCAGCCGTAATATCTCGCTGACCATTCAAGATTTGGGTAACGCGGTTACTTGGAACATGCAGCCTTCGAGCCAATTCAGCCGCACTCATCCCAAGTTCTTGAAGTTCATCAGCTAAAATCTCGCTAGGGTGGATCGCAGGCCGTGTCATAAGTCTCTCCTTCAGTGGTAATCCACAATCTCAATGTTAGACAGGTGCTGTTCTGCCTCAGACCTTATTAGAACTCGTGCCGATATTGCTGCTCAATCTGGCTTTGAAATTACTCTCAAACTCCTAGCTGATTGAGCTTATTGAGAATGCTGCAAGATCTCAGTTAATGCACAATTAGCCCATCTTGAACCCGAATTACCTGCTTGGTTCTGGCAGCAACCTCTGGGTTGTGGGTGACAACCACAATTGTAATCCCCTGCTGGTTGAGTTCGGTCAACAGCTCCATCACCTCGCGGGAGGTTTCGGAATCGAGCGCCCCGGTTGGCTCGTCGGCGAGGACTAAAGCCGGTTTGTTAACGAGGGCGCGGGCGATCGCCACTCGCTGCTGCTGACCGCCGGACAACTGGCTGGGTCGATTCGACAAAAAATTGGCTAATCCCACCCGAATCAAGGCTTGCGTGGCTTGCTGACGGCGCTTTGATTTTGGGATATTGGCATAGATCATTGGCAACATCACATTCTCCAGCGCGGTTGAGCGGGAGAGCAAATTAAACTGCTGAAACACAAACCCGATCCGCTGGTTGCGGACATAGGCCAATTCATCATCGCTAAAGGCAGTCAAGTTTCTGCCTTCCAGAACATAGTTGCCCGTCGTGGGGCGGTCTAAGCAGCCAATAATATTCATCAGGGTCGATTTACCAGAACCCGACGCACCCATGATTGCCACATACTGTCCCTGCTCAATTTCGAGGTCAATTCGCTTCAGCACCGGCACATTCACCTCACCCAAGCGGTAGGTTTTGGTAATCGCCTGCATTTGAATCATCTGGGGCATATCAGTCACTCCGCAGGGCAGCGATCGGGTCTAAGCGGGCAGCGTTGCGGGCTGGAATTACTCCTGCCAGGAGGCCAACAATAAAGGATAAGACCAATCCGCAGACAATCGCCCAAATTGAAAGCACAAACGGGAAGCTAAACGCCAGTGAAGCCAAGAAAGCGGTGACAATCCCGATCGCCATCCCAATGCTGCCGCCGACGGTGGAAATCACAATCGACTCAACTAAAAACTGATTCAAAATATCGGAATTGGCGGCCCCGACGGCCTTGCGAATGCCAATTTCGCGGGTGCGCTCGACCACCGAAACCAGCATGATGTTGGCAATCCCAATTCCCCCCACGACCAGAGAAATACTGGCAATGGTGACAACCATAATCGTCAGCAAGCCGACCACCGCCGTAAAGGTGTTAACAATATCCGTCTGGTTTCTGATTGTGAAATCATCGTCCTGGGAAGCGGCCAGATTATGGCGCAGGCGCAGCAGGTTGACGACCTGGAATTTAGCCGCCTCCATGTCGTCGTTGCTGCGGGCTTTTACAAACAGCCCATTCACTGCCACGCCGCTGAGGGCGTTATTGCCGACAATCCGCTTCGACATGCTGGTAAGCGGAATAAACACCTGATCGTCCCGATCCATTGAGCCTTCCGAACCCTTCGGCTCAAAGACGCCAATGATTTCGTAGCTTTCGGTTTGAATCCGCAGCTTTTTCCCGATCGGAGTGCTGTCTTTGCCAAACAGTTCATCCCGCACGGTTGAACCCAAAATCGCCACGGACTGGGCCTGATCGAGTTCTTCTGGCGTTAAAAACCGGCCTAGGGCTGTCTTGGTGTTTTTCACCTCTGAGTAGTTCAGATCGATCCCGACAATATTGGTCGAGTGGTTGTCTTTCTCATAAACAACCTGACCAGGGCGCTGGAGATAGGCGGAAACAGCCGCCACAGCCGGAGCCTCTTTGACGATCGCTTCCGCATCTTGCCAGGTCAAGGTAGAGCTGGAACCCACCCCCTGGCTAATCCCGCCAGTTCTGGCCGCACTGGGAAGAACTTGCAGGACATCCGTGCCGAGGGCTTGAATTCGCTGTTCGGTTGCCTTTTGCACCCCCTGCCCGACTGAGGCGATCGCAATCACGGAGGCAATCCCAATCACCACCCCCAACATGGTCAGCCCCGTCCGCAGCTTGTTGCCCCAAAGCGCCTCCACCGCCATTGATAAAATTTCCAGCCCTGAGACTGGATCGGTGCGCTTAACGGCTAGGACTTTTTGAGGAGAAGCAGGGGAAGAAATCGTTTTCATAGCTTGGCACCTCAGCTTAAGGGCCACCAGGAGGAGCACCACCCGGCGGGCCACCAGGAGGCCCGCCCGGCCCACCGGGGCCGCCAGGGGGGCCACCACCGGGTGGGCCATCGTTGGCACCGCCAAATAGATTTGGAAACGAGAAAAAGGAAGGCGCTTTCGGACGCGGCGGTAGGCTCATTAGCACCTGCTCTTGGCCATTCAGTCCGCTTTTAATTTCAGTCCGGTTGTCAACCGTCGAGCCAGTCGTGACGGGAATAAAGCGGGGGCGCTGATCTGGCCCCAGCACATAGACGCCGGTGGCTTCATTCTGGCGGGTGACAGCGATCGTTGGCACGGCTAGCACATTCTGCAACTGACCCACCTTAAAGTCCACCGAGATATTCATGCCTGCCCGCAGTTGCCGCCGAGTATCAGAGAGAATCGTTGACTTGACCAGAAAGCTGGTCACGTTCTGCTGCACTAGGGCTTGGGTGGAGATTTCAGCCACTTTACCCTGGAAGGTTTCGCCAGGATAAGCATCAGCTTCGATCACGATCGGCTGACCGATCCGGATTTTGGAAATATTGCTTTCCGACACATTGGCCACCGCCTGATTGATCGAAGCCAGGGACAGAACCGAGGACGAGGTGGCCGACGTGACCGAACTGCCAGCCGTCATTGGGGTGACAAACGCCCCAGGGTCGGCGTACTTGCGGAGGACAATCCCGCTGAAAGCAGCCCGAATCACCGTGTCATCAATTAGGGTTTGTATGGTTTGCAGCGAACCGCGGGCAAAGGTAACTTCCGCCCTAGCTTGATCAATTTCTTCTTGACGCGTACCCGCTCTTTGCAAAGACAAGGCCTGCTGGGCGGCGGCGACTTCGCCTTGAACTTTATCGCGCTCGGCCAGCTTTTGATTCAAGGCTAACTGAGAAATTGCTCCGGCATCCTTGAGGGCACGATTGCGCTGATAGTCATCTTCAGCAATTTTCAGCGCGGCCTGAGCAGTGGCTAGGCGAGCTTGAGCTTGGTCAATATCTTGAATCCGGTTGCCAGCAATTAGCTTCCGCAGATTAGCTTCCGCTTGGGCCAGCTTGCCCTGCTCTTGCACCAGTTGTCCGCGCAGATTGGAGTCATCCATATAGGCGATCGCCTGTCCTTGGGTGACATAATCCCCTTCGTCCACCAGCAAGCGCTTGAGAATCCCCTGATTCTTGGGGCTGACATTGATCACTTTTTCCGGCTCAATCGTGCCGTTGGCTGCAATTGTGATCGAGAAGGTCTTGCGCTCGATCGGCACCACCGCCATCCGAATCGGCTGTGGGCCAAACCACTGCCGATAGGCGAAATAACCGCCGCCGATCACTAACAATAGACCTAAGCCACCCAGCAGCCGTTTCGGAACTCTCCTAGGTGGCTTGGCAGGCTGAAATTTTTCTGTGGCCTCAGTTTCGGTTAGTGCCAAGTCAGATTTAGGCGGCTCAGATCGCTCTGAACGGGGCAATGAATCAAGCGATTTAAATTCCATTTTTCCCTCCTCCTAGCTGACCTGCTAAGGGCAACGGATTGGGCTGAGAGACGACTCTGCCATAGTCGAGCTTAATCAGTTGGTCAGCCAGATGAAAATAGCGATCGTCGTGGGTAATCACTAACACGGCTTTGCCCCGCTCTTTTAATTTGGTCAAAATCTGCGTATAAAAAAGGTCTCGGAACATCGGTTCCTGATCAGCGGCCCATTCATCAAACAAATAAATCGGGCGATCTTCCAGATAGGCAGTCAGCAACGCCAGCCGCTTACGTTGCCCTTGGGACAGGTGAATGGTTGACAACACCCCATCTTTAACTTGCACCTTATGATCTAGCTGCAACTGGCGCAGATAATTTTGTACCTCTTGGTCAAGATTATCCTGATGAAAGCCTAAATAGCTCTCAAATAGATAAAAGTCTGAGAAAATGGCGGTGAAATGCTGACGATACCATTCTTGATTTTGATCATTGATTTCAACCCCGTCTAAGCGAATGGAGCCAGTTTGAGGCAAGTATAAGCCCGTGATCAATTTAGCTAGGGTTGACTTACCGCTGCCATTGCCGCCTACAACAAAGGTAATTTGCCCTGGCTGTAAGGTCATGCTAATGGGGCCGAGCAGAAACCCGCGTTCCCTGCCATCAGGTGGGTGTATTCCTGGTGGGTGCATTCCATTCGGCGGGTGCATTCCGCCTGGTGGATGCATTGTGTTGGGTCGGCCATTTTCACGATTAGGTCTGCCACCTTCATGATTTGGCTGACCATTTTCTGGTTGAAATTCAGGATGGGGTCTGCCGTTCTCGTCTAGTCGCCCATGCTCTGGCGGCTCAGCCAAGCTGCCTTCCGGCGGATGTTCAGGGCGGTTAGCCTCTGGTTTACTATTCGCCCGCTTAGGAGGGGGGCCAAACGGTAACATGCCTTCACCTCCCGGTGGTGGCATCCCTCCCGGTGGCATATCACTGGGATGATAGAGGTAAGTAACTTGGTCAAGTTCAAGCAAGCAGCGCTGAGCCATAGCGTAGTCACTGGCTGTCTCAACTTCGGTGCGCTCTGCTAAAGACAGCTTCATCGCATCAATTTTTTGCAGGGCAACATTGCCACGCAGGATATCCGGTAACCTGCTCAGTAAGTTATGCAGCGGCATCGCCAAAAAAGTCGTTGTCAAGACATAGCTGGCTAGCAGTTCTCGCGGCAGGCCAACAATTTGCGGCAAGATGAACAAAATAAAGCCCAAGCTGAGGAATTGCGTGGTCTGCCCAAACGCATTGGCGACCACGAAGCTCTTCATGGCGGTGCTATTTTTATGCCGCAGCTTGGCCGCACTACTTTGCAGGTGATTAACGGAGAAATCATCCCGTCTTGATTTGTGCAGCTTCAGCTCTTTAATCCCCTTCGTAATCGCTTGAAAGTGCTTGACAAGGGTATCTTCTTCTTCTCGCGCACTTGTAAATAATCCCTGCGCCTTGCCCAGTCTGGTTTGGACGCACCACATCGCCAGGGATGCAGAAACAACCGTCAAGACAAAGATGATCCCAGATAGGTAAGCCAGATAGACCAAACAACCGATCACCGTTGCTAGGTCAATACACAGGTTGGGAATTGCCGACAAGGTGTGGGAAAGGACGCGGGCATCATCGGTCAAAGTTGCAATCAGGCGATTTTCGCCCAAGCTTTCCAGATGGGTTAGGGGTGAAGATAAGATGCTGCGGCTCAATCTAACTCGCAACTGGTAAATCGCATTTTGGGACAGCCGAATGAGCAAGAATTGCGAGAGCGTACTGGTAACCAGGATAAACAGAGTTTCCCCAGCAAAATAATATACTGCGTTCGGAAATGCGGCCTGATTCACCGATCGATTGATCAAAGAAATCAGCAGGGCATTACCCGCACCGCCAATGAAGCCGGCGATCGTCGCCATCAGAATGTTTCGCCAGGAAACTTCAAATAGAAATCGAATAAACCTCATGCTTCTGTCCTCTGAATAGGATCAAACTTGCCTGCTAAATCGGGCGGCAAAAAATTTAAGTTAAATCTTAAAAAAATGCTGTTTAGGCGATCGCTCCTCAAGCCTAAATCTTGGCAAAGTGGAGCCTGAAACGGGTCTGATTGAGTAAAAGCAGGTTCTAACGTGCTCATTTCTGTACTTGACGGTTATGTTTCGTCAGTTGTGTCATTAAAACTTTTTGATTAAAGTCTGATTGCCCGTTTGGCTAGCAGTGAGCTTGCGATTAGCTTCATGCGCTGGATCACGCCAAGAACGATGCAACCTTTTGATTCAGGCGCTATACCTTCTGAAACAGCAAACCTTCGATTCCAACTCCTGGTGAAAAGGAAAAAGCGATGCCAGTTAGGGGTTGATGCGGATTGCTGGGGCCAGCTTGAGAATGAGGGGGATGATTTTCAGACCTGAGCAACATTCGCTCCAGTACAAATAAAACTGAAGCACTGAGCATGTTGCCGTACTGACGCAGAATCTCCCAGCTATCTGCGACTTGGGCGTCAGTTAAATCTAAAGCAGCCTGCACTTTCTCAATAATTTTGACGCCGCCAGGGTGCACCGCCCACAAATCAATCCTTTCTTTAGTCAAATCATGACTGGCCAAGAAAGATTCGATAATTGGCCCGACGCCAGCTTCAATGTAATCTGGCAACTGACGGGATAACTTGCAGGTAATTCCATTATCTTGAACGTCAAGGGAAATTCCATCTTCAGAATTTTCAACTAATTGGCTGAGGTGATCGCGAATGATCACTTTCCCTTGACCGATCGCTTCTGCTTCGCAAGCGCCAATCACAACCGCCGCGCAGCCATCGCCAAAAATGCTGTGAATAATCACATCATTCAGGTCATCGGCAAAAACAGCATTAACCGAACTCAATTCTAAACACACGACCAGCGCTTTATGGGTGGGATTGGCCCGGACATGGTCAGAGGCAATCCGCAGCCCATTCATCGCGGCTGCACACCCCATAAAGTTGACGGTGACGCGAGCTGTATCTCGCCGCAGGGCAAGTCGGCGGATGATTTCTGTATCAACCCCAGGGGCAAAAAAGCCTGTGCTGGTGACAAAAACAACTAAGCGAATTGCATCTTTAAGATTTGGCATCTCAACAGAAGCAGTTGCGATCGCTTGTTTGGCAACACGCTCTGCCAAGGGCACAGCGTGTTCCTGAAACATCTGCATCCGGGTTTGAATCGTGCTCGGTTGACTGCTAAAGGCGATCGTTTCCTCTAGAAATAAGTCAACAGCTAGGTGTCTAGTGTCAATGCGCGTGTTGCTGTAGAGCCTTTCTATCCGGGCCCGATTTTGATGCAGATGAGGCAAGCTAGCCACAAATTGAGCTGCTTCAGATTGCCGAACAATATTGTTTGGCGTACCCGTTGCAATGCTTTCAATGGTTGGCAAAAGTCGCCTCAATCTGGCCGGCGTCGGCTGCACAAAAGGGAAGCTTTCCATTGCCTGATACGATTTTTGGAGAGTGTTACTGGTCATCACGATTTATCCACATAGAGTTTCCCAATCAATGCCGACTTGGTGTCCCAGAGGTGGGCAAAGCTAGCCTGCTTATCCTAGGAGGCTCGTTACAGCTTGGGTTGCGCTGTTGGGTCAAATTGAACCGATACCAGCGAAACCTTTAATTAAGTAGTCCAACGTTGTCATGAGGGCTTGAGGATGAAAGTGCTCTTGGAGGACTCCGAACTTCTTGTCCTGGGCCATTCGAGAGGGAACACCTAGATAGTGTTTGAACAGGATTGGCATCCGATCGCGGAAGAAATTCTTGGGCGCCAACCACTCAATCTCAAACTTTTCAGCTTCTTCCCGGACAATATCTTCGCTAATAATATTGGCGAAACCACTTTTTTGCTGGGGCAGCACATGATGAACCCGATGGGGACTCAAGCCGGCGGAAAGAAAACAATCAATGTACTTGTTACCAATCATCGTCAGGTCGTAGGAGTTTTTGATCTGCTGGACGGCCCAATCTCCCTGTTCTTGCCAACTCGGTGGCACGCCTTCCGGGGGGGCTGTTTGGTCTGCTTGCTCTGCGCTTGGCTGGGCAGTGGGGGGCTGCATCGGCGGCACAGTCGGATCAACCCGCTCTTTTTCCTCTTCAAAATCATGGCTGGCCACAATCATAAAGGTGCTGATCCAAAGGGTGAGCGTGAATTGCCCCAGCCAAGCCCAAATATCACCGTAGAGCCAGAACACAAGTAGCTCACCGAACAGCAGGAACCGCATCGCAAAGGTGCCCAAAAAATGAGGCAGGCTGCGTTGCCAGGAACCATACATATCATCGACGCCAGCCTTGACTGCCAAAATCAGAATCTCAATTGAGCGGGCGAACATGCCCGTTAGAACATGCCCAATTTTGTGAACCGTATGGACTGGCACCCGATAGTAGCGGGGCAGATCCATCATTGCCGTAAAGACATTTCTTTTAATATCAACATCGCTTTGGGTAAAGGGATGATGCATCAGCGTGTGCCCATCCGTCACCACAAAAGCCAGCGGCACGTAGTTGATATCAAAGACATTCGCGCAGAACTTGTTGAAGCCAACTTGGGGTCGGTGAATGAAGTAGTGCCCCGCACCGGCCAGGGAAATCCGCAGGGCCGCCATCAGCGGAATAAACACATAGATTGGCATATATTGAGCGAAGCCCAACCGCAGCACCTGCACCAGCACATAGGCAATCAAGATGCTCAAGCTAGCGACATCGAACCAAAAATCCATTTTGGCGACTCGCTGTTTCATCTCTGGCTCGTTTACCCTGGCTTTGATCCGATGCAGCAGTTGGTCATCCTTCAGAAAGTCATATCTGGGGGTGTCAATCCAGCCGTTGAATCCCTCATTAAACAAAAAGGCGGGGGCATTGTATTTCGGATGAATATCTTCTGGGCGAGCTGTTCTGCCTAGCGAATACTTCTCCATCATTTTCCGATTCTTGGCTGGGTTGGGATGAAAGACATTGACCAGGGTTGTGATATCCCGATTCTTTGTTCGCCCAATAAAAAACTCGCCGCCGGGATGCTTCTTAATGAAATCCGTTAGGTCATAGGCTTCTCCGGCATAGACCCAAACATTGGGCAGTGGAGTTCCATCTAAGGGATGGGGCGGTGGTTCTTCGTCTTCTCCAGGCGGTGGCAGTAGATTGCCATCCTGATCAAACCGGGGCGGTGGCGGCAATCTTCTTTCCCGATCCAGCAGTTGGGTCGGTTGCCCCCCACCTTGGTTAGGGGCCGGATTCTCCGGCTGACTTGGCGGCCCAGGAGGCGTGGCAGGCTGGTCTGCGATCGGATCAGCGAGTAGGACGGAACTTTCTGAGTGATTAATTCCTGCCGGCTCTGGCTCTAGCTTCTCTTGCTCAGTGGTTTGGTTAGTACTTGCACCCACATCTTCACCGGCTTTGGTGACATCAATATCCAGAGAGTTCTGCATGTAAAAACCTCATCAGAAAACTTAAAATTGAAAGTAAAAATGAAGTCAGTAAACTGGCGCACACTTGCAGCGCGCAGCCTAGTTAGCTGGAGTTATGATTAGTTCAGATCTGGGGCGTTATCGTCTAAAGACTGACATACCCCAATGGACTGAAAAAACGGTGATTTAGTTGCTTAAGATGCTTTGTCTTTACGAAAATTTAAACCCAAAAGACAATTGGCATCTCAAGTTAAGAAGCTGGTGGCTGTTCGCCTGTCCCAGGTTGCGGAGGTTGTCCAGGTTGTCCACCTCCGCCGGGTCGGGGAGGCTGTCCGCCTGTCCCAGGTCGCGGGGGTTGCCCACCAGTACCGGGATGGGGAGGATGACCGCTTGCGCTGGGATGGGGAGGTTGCCCACCAGCACCGGGATGGGGAGGATGACCGCTTGCGCCAGGATGGGGAGGATGACCGCTTGCGCCAGGATGAGGCGGGTGCTCACCTACACCGGGATGGGGAGGATGTTCACCTCCGCCAGGATGAGGCGGGTGCTCACCTGCACCGGGATGGGGAGGATGTTCACCTCCGCCAGGATGAGGCGGGTGCTCACCTGCACCGGGATGGGGAGGATGTTCGCCCATCTGGTCAGCCGGAGCCGGATTGTCAATGGCATTAAACTCTGAGGGGTCTTGCATACTAAAGGCTTCCTAGTGAAACTTCAACTTGAAAAGCAGGGAAACTTAAGTTACCATGCACCCCCTGTGCATAGTCTATGCTTGCAAATGAAAATAATCAATGTCTTGCAAGCTCAATCTGATCGGTTTTTAGGGCATAAATATGATCAAGGAACACTCTAAAACTTGTTTGGAGGGCAGGGTGTAAGAATATTCGATTATTGATTTAATCTGTTGGTCACAACCAATTAACCCTTAGAAAATCGCTCTGAGTTGCATTGACTTAAATCAATAATCTTTGTTGCCCAAAATTAATGGTCTTGGTCAGAAAAAACCTCCGATAGACTTCAAAACAACTTCCGAACAAATTTACAATAAGCTGTCTGCAATTAGATTTCCGTGACCATTATCAAACCTAAGCTGTGATAGTTTCTGCCTCTGCTGTTGATAGAGATCACACTTGCAAGTGCTTCGGATCAGGGTGCCAGCAAAATTGCGAAACCGATTGTAGTGCTGAGACGTAGCCATAGTCACCCAATCGCCCTCCGGCGCTTGGCAATCTATCCTTTGCCGTAGCTTCATCAACGATTGATCACTGAGGTCAGTTCCGCATCCTAATCTAGGGTGATGACTATCACAAGGCTGTGCAGGATTGATCGCTGCTGCTTTAGGTGTGTTGATCATCTTCTTCTCCGGCTACCAGAGCTGCCAAAACTTTTGTTAGTGCGTTTGGTGAAACCGCTAGAGTCATTGGATCTGCGGAGGGTATTGATGCCAAACCCTGAGCCAGTCGAGCGATCGCCAGAACTGGGAGCAATCACTTTTCGCTTTTTGGTCGTTGTTGTTGTCACCGTTCTTAGGTTGCCGGTGGTGCGAATCGTCTGACGGTTCCTGACAGCGACGGGAGGCGCGTTATAGCGTTGGCGATAGCTGTTTACCGCTTGGTTATAGTCCCGGCCATAGCCGCCAAAGCCAGTGATGCCGCCGGGCTGATAGAGGGGCGGCACATAATACTGCGGTCTGAACAGCAGACTCCCTAAGGCCTGACCCGCTAACGCTCCCGCAAAGGGCGACCAAAAACTCGACTCTTGACGAACGACCATTGTTTCAGACTGTCCCGTTTGAGGATTATTCTGCGTTTCAGTCACATTATGCACGTAGTCAATCTTGAAATCTTTGCTCAGATGCAGGGAAGGCTGGTCATTTTCAACTTTAAGGTAGCTTTGGACTCCCTTGGCCACTTCATCGTCGGTCAGTTGTGCCATCGGCAGGCTGGTCGTCCGGTAGGCAGACGCCTCCCCTGGCTTGGTGTTCAGCAACATCACCGTATATTCCCCATTTGCATCATTGTAAGTTGCCTGCTGAACCGGATATTGACCACTTGACACCCGGTTCACGGTTGGGGGGGTAGGAATTGCAGAAATACCTGGCTGAGGGGGAGGGCTACCGCAAGCCAAAGATGTCAAGCTCAGTCCCAAGACTAATGAATAGATCAAAAAACGGCGCAGGAGGTTCATAATACAGCGACCTATTTAAAGCGTAATACCAAGTAATACCAACTTAAAGTGCTTCACAGCGGAACGACCTCAGGAAAATGGAGGATTAGCTGATCTGAAGTGAGTTCATCACCGAGTTGGGCCGGCGAAAAGTGAACTTGTACCGATCGCAGTCGGTCTTGATAGTGCAAATTGATTAAGGCGGCCAGCGCAGTTTTGAGGGCATCCCGGTTGGTCAGGTTGGTCTCTAGCTCAGGGGTTTCTCCCTCATAGGCAACGGTCAGCATGACCAAAAGATTTTGAGTCACGGGCACCGATAGAACCTCCTGATCGGCTTCATCTGGTTCAACAAGCTCGATGCCGCTGCGGTAGCGTTGGGCCGAGTCCGTGAACAACTGTTCAATGTAGTCTCCTGCTTCGCCTTCATCCCAAAACACATCCCCTTCATTAGCGGCAGACTGCCAATAAAGGTCGTATTGCAATAGGCTTTGGCAAATTTGCGTCAGTCCGGCCCCAAAGGTCTGAATATCACCTTCGGCTTCTATGGCCTGCCGGGCCGCACTGTTGAGAACGCCCAGCAATGGTGCAACTTCTTTTCCTACTAAGTGGAGGAAAATGCGGCAGACAACAAACTGGGTTTTACCAGCCATCCGGTTAAAGCGTTCGGCCATGCCGTCCCGAAGGGAATCGCCCAGAGAACCCATCCTGACCTCCAGCCTGAGAACATCTAGGAGTTTGCTTTGAAATTAATGGAACGCTGTCTCCACTTTAGTGCAAGTCACAGGGCAAGATGTTGTCGTGAAGTTGACCGCCTTACTGATGCCAGCGGTCTAAAATGAAGTCGGGACGGCGCATGGGCTAATTGATGTTCATGTCATCATCCTTAAGCATGACTCAGCACTTGACTCCAAAGGGTTAGCGAATGAGCACCAAAGATAATTTGCAGCCTGTTGCCTCTGCATTGGCAGGGACAAGGCTATGTCCTTGGGAGTCAGGGCCAGCGGTGATTGAACTGCAAGAATTGTTGAACGCCCACGGTTTTCGGCTCAAAGTTGACGGTGATTTTGGTGAAAAAACCGCAGCCGCAGTCGCCACTTATCAACGGCAGCACGGCCTGAGAATTGACACCATTGTCGGCGTTCAGACTTGGGCTGCCCTTAAAACAACCGTTCAGCCTGGCTGTCGATCGCTGCGGCTAGGGCATACGGGGGCAGATGTGTTTGAGCTGCAATGGTTGCTGCAAATCTGCGGCTATGATTTACAGCGCGATGGCATCTTTAGCGAACAAACCAAGCAAGCTTTGATTGCTTTTCAGCAGCGGCACAAGCTGCAAGATTTAGGCTGGGTAGACCCCATTACTTGGCGCGTCCTCCGAGGCGGTAGCTTACCACTACCCACCCCACCTGATCAAAAAAGACCGCCCGGTAGCTGGTAATCAGGATAAATTTGAGGGATAGATTTCTCCACAGAGCGGAGAAATCTATCCCTCAAAACCCGGCAAAATCAGGTTAATTAACGACTAAACATTCACGAAGTTCTGGGTACTAGCTAGTACAGACACTTCCACACCTAAGACTGTGGCTGGGATGTCGCTCCCTTTGGAGATTGAGGTTCCAGAGGTGGAGCCATTTGTAAACGAATCAAAAGAGAGGTCGGTGAATTGAAGACCATTGCTGAGTCCAATCTGATCGCCCTTGACAAAACTACCTGGGACGTAGGTGCCAGCAGTGAAATCCATAATCTTGCCCGTGCCTTGGCGATTGAGGACAAATTGAAAATGCTCTAGCTTGTTACGTCGCGAGGTCGCTGAGTTTGCTGGTGTGAAGCAAAGCCCGTTTCGGCCCGTGAATCGGATCTTCGACAATAATCGTTTGGTTGCGCTCCGCCCCTAAAGAGACAATCGCGATCGGCACTTCCATAATGTCAGCCAAAAACTCTAAGTAGTCGAGGGCTTCCGGCGGCAAATCGGCCAAAGAGCGACAGTGATCGGTGGGCTGCTTCCAGCCCGGCAAGGTTTCGTAGATTGGGCGACAACGAGCGAACCGACGGGCATTGCTGGGAAATTCGTGGCAGCGATCGCCATCTATCTCGTAAGAAACACAGACTTTAATCTCATCAAGCTGATCGAGTACGTCTAATTTAGTAATTGCCAAGCAGTCTAAGCCATTGATTCGCACCGCATAGCGCCCAATCACGGCATCAAACCAGCCGCAGCGGCGTTTGCGCCCGGTAGTGGTGCCAAACTCAGCCCCGCGATCACCCAACATACTGCCAGTTTCATCCAGCAGTTCGGTCGGGAACGGCCCCTCACCAACGCGAGTTGTGTAGGCTTTAGCGACGCCAATCACCCGGTCAATCATGGTTGGCCCTACCCCGGCTCCAATGCAGGCTCCACCTGCGACAGGGTTAGAGGAAGTGACGTAAGGATAAGTGCCATGATCTAAGTCCAGCAGTGTCCCTTGAGCGCCTTCAAATAAGATATTTCGGCGCTGGCGAAAGGCATTGTAAATCTTCAGCGAACAATCAACCACGTGGGGACGTAGCCGCTCAGCGTAACCCAAATACTCTTGAATCACTGCTTCTGGGTCTAAGGCGGGCAGTCCGTACAGCTTTTCCAGCACCGAATTTTTGTAGTTGACTGCCCAGCGCAGCTTTTTTTTAAGTCCGCCTGGCTCCATCAGGTCTAAAACGCGAATGCCTGTCCGCTCTGACTTATCAGCGTAGGTGGGGCCAATCCCGCGTCCGGTCGTGCCGATTTTATGGCTACCCCGCAGTTCTTCCGAGGCTTGGTCAATCAGCCGATGGTAAGGCATGGTAACGTGGGCCGTTTCTGAAATCAGCAAATTCTGGGTGGAAACTGCCAACTCATCTAGTAAGTCAAGTTCGTCCAACAGCACCTTCGGATCAATCACCGTGCCGGTGCCAATAATGCATTCGGTGTCTGGGTAGAGAATGCCAGAAGGAATCAGATGCAGCTTGAAGGTTTTCTCCTTGACCACAACAGTATGCCCAGCATTGACGCCGCCTTGGTAGCGCACTACCATATCTGCCGATTTGCTCAGCAAATCGGTAATTTTGCCCTTCCCTTCGTCGCCCCACTGTGCCCCAATTACAACTACGTTAGCCAAGGACTTCCTACCCGCTACAGTTTACACAAACCTCAATTATCGACAAGGAAGAACATCTCTGTCAATCTAACCAGAGTGGAGATTAATCATGCTGCTTCTGAAAATCTGGCTCAGGCGATGATTCACCCAGCCTTTCCAGATTTTTTTGGCGGCTGCGCTGATCTCCACATCGGCTGCAATTAAATTTGCTGGCAGCAGGGCGATCGCCCTCTCGGTGCTTAAGTGCGTAAAAAAGGCGGGAGGCAAACATCTCCAGCCTTTTGGTTTATTTGGTGTTTTCTGCCTGGGCGTTCTAGACGCTGGCAGAAAGGTCTTCTACGCTTAGCCGGGGCGATGGACAGCGAGCGGCGGCGTCTAGCTCGACGCTGACCGGCTCCACTTGCCAGATGTCTTGGCAGTATTCCCAGATCGTTCGATCAGAAGAGAACTTACCCATCCGAGCCACATTCAAAATTGACATCCGCGTCCACTGGGTTTGGTCGCGATAAGCCTGACTGACGCGATCTTGAGAGTCCACATAAGCCTGAAAATCAGCCATCAGCATGTACTCGTCGTTGTAGAGCAACGAGTCAATAATTGCCTTAAACAAACCAGGTTCCTTCGGGCAGAAATAATCAGAAACGACGGCATCAATCACCTGCTTCAGCACCGGGTTGGTGTGGTAGTAGTGCAGGGGATTGTAGCCTTTTGCCTTCATCACCATCACTTCTTGGGCCGTCAAGCCAAACAAAAAGAAGTTTTCGGCCCCAACTTCTTCCCGAATTTCTACGTTAGCGCCATCCAGGGTGCCAATTGTCAAGGCGCCATTCAAGGAAAACTTCATGTTGCCGGTGCCAGAAGCTTCTTTACCCGCGGTAGAAATTTGCTCCGACAGGTCAGCCGCCGGATAGGACATTTCACCCAAAGAAACAGAGTAGTTGGGCAAAAATACGACCTTCAGCCGCCCGCGGACATCTTCGTCGGTGTTGACCATTGCCGCTACAGAGTTGATCAGCTTAATCACCATTTTGGCAACGAAGTAACCAGGAGCGGCTTTGCCGCCAAAAATGAAAGTCCGAGGGACAATTTCTTGGTCAGGATTGGCTTTAATCCGCTGGTAAAGAGCAATCATGTGGAGCGCATTCAACAACTGCCGCTTGTACTCGTGAATCCGCTTGATTTGAACATCAAACAGCGAGTGCGGGTCAACTTCAATTTGGCAATGCTCCTGGATGTAGTCGGCCAGCCGATGCTTGCTGTCTTGCTTCACCTGTTGCCAGCGGAACTGAAATTCTGGTTCATCAACAAACGCTTCCAGTTTTCTGAGGTCGTCAAGGTCAGTAATCCAGCGATCGCCAATTTTCTCAGTAATCAGTTGGGACAAACTCGGATTGCTCATCAGCAGCCAGCGGCGGGGCGTGATCCCATTCGTCTTATTTTGAAAGCGATCGGGGAACATCTCATAAAAATCGCGTAGCAGCTCTTGCTTGATTAGGTCTGTGTGCAGTTGAGCCACACCGTTGACAGCATGACTGCCCACACAGGCCAAGTGAGCCATCCGAATGTGCTGTTCTGGGCCTTCTTCTACCAAAGACATCCGAGCTAAGCGAGCCGAATCGCCCGGATACTTGAGGCTAACTTGCTCCAAAAAGCGGTAGTTAATCTCGTAAATCAGTTCCAAATGGCGGGGGAGCAAACTGCCAAACAAGGTGATTGACCACCGCTCTAGCGCTTCCGACAGCAGCGTGTGGTTGGTATAGGCAAAGGTGCGACGGGTAATGTCCCAAGCATAGTTCCACTCCAGATCATGCTCATCTAGCAGCAGCCGCAGCAGTTCGGCGACGCCAATCGAGGGGTGGGTGTCGTTGAGTTGAATTGCTACCTTGTCTGGAAAAGCGTCAAAGCCTTTGTGGTTACGCAGGTAAAGCCGAATAATATCTTGCAGGGAGCAAGAAACGAAGAAAAACTGTTGGCGCAGCCGCAGTTCTTTTCCCTGCGGGGTTTGATCGTTGGGATAGAGCACCTTCGAGATATTTTCCGAGAAGGTCTTATCGGCAACGGCCTGGGTGTAGTCGCCAGCATTAAAGGTTTGAAAGTTGAGGTCTTCGCCGGCCTTAGCGCTCCACAGCCGCAGCGTGTTGACGGTATTGTTGCCATAGCCCGGTACAGGCGTATCGTAGGGCGTGCCGTAGACCGTTGTGCCTGGGATCCAGCGGACCCGGTAATTGCCCTCTGCATCGGTTGAAGCTTCCGTATGTCCGCCAAATTTGACCTCGACCATGTAGTCAGGGCGAGGAATTTCCCAAGGGTTGCCAAATCGCAGCCAGTTGTCAGGTTTTTCTTGCTGCCAGCCGTTGACAATCAGTTGGTCAAAAATCCCAAACTCATAGCGAATGCCGTAGCCGACGGCTGGAATTTCTAGGGTAGCCAAAGAGTCGAGAAAACAAGCCGCCAAACGACCCAAGCCGCCATTGCCTAACCCTGGCTCTTCTTCCCGCTCTAGTAAATCGTTTAAATTCAGCCCAAATTCTTGCAGAGCTTGGCAGGTCTGCTTGTACAAACCCACGTTAATCAGGTTATTCAGCAGTAATCGTCCAATTAGAAATTCTGCCGACAGATAATAAACAACTTTGGTGTCTTGCTCAAAATAGGTCTGAGCCGTTTTGATCCGACGATGGATCAGCCGATCGCGCACCGTATAGGCCAGGGCCATGTAGTAGTCGTAGGGGGTGGCAAAGCACTCGTCTTTGCCCTGAATGTAGTAGAGGTTGTCGGCAAAGGCCCGCTTGAGGCTGTCGGAGGTCATGCCGGTGCGATCGTTGTCGATGTACATGTGCTCGTAAGTCAGATCGACACTGCTGCCGTTGCGATCGCTTTCTACTTCTACACTTGTCGGTTGGTTTGTCATGGCTCCAGCGCAGTTAAAAAATATTGCATCCCGTGGATCGGACTCTAAAACAGCAGCGAAGCAGAGAAAGTACTCATTGTTACTGCTTACACAAGTTTTCAAGTAATTTCAGTTTTCGATGCCGATTCGCTCATCCAGCGTAATTTAACTTGTTGAAGAATTGGCAATGATCCCGAATCTCTTAATCTCTTCTTCCAAATCAAGTTTGGGGGATCGGGTTAACCTGAGAGGGAAACTTTTCTAGGCATTCCCCCCATCAGCAATTCTATGTCTAAGCAAAACTTTGGTCTGATTGGACTGGCCGTCATGGGTGAAAACCTGGCCTTGAATGTAGAGCGCAATGGCTTTTCCGTCGCTGTCTACAACCGCACTCCTGCCCGCACCGAAGCCTTTATGACTGAGCGAGCTCAGGATCGCCAATTTGTCGCCACCTATTCTGCCCAAGAGTTGATTGACGCCCTAGAGCGCCCGCGCCGAATTTTAGTCATGGTCAAAGCTGGGCAGCCGGTTGACGATATGATTGCCCAACTAAAGCCGATGTTAGAGCCAGGCGACATTTTAATCGACGGCGGCAACTCGCTCTATGAAGATACAGAGCGCCGGGTTAAAGACATGGAAGCAGCAGGCTTGCGCTTTGTCGGCATGGGTGTGAGTGGCGGTGAAGAAGGAGCGCTGAATGGGCCCAGCCTGATGCCCGGCGGCACTAAGGAGGCCTACGACGCCCTGGAACCGATTTTGGTCAAGATTGCGGCCCAAGTTGATGATGGCCCCTGCGTGACTTACGTTGGCCCTGGTGGGGCGGGGCACTATGTCAAAATGGTGCACAACGGGATTGAGTATGGCGATATGCAGCTAATCGCTGAAGCCTACGACTTGCTCAAAAACGTGGTTGGCTTAAACCACACTGAGCTGCATGAAGTGTTTGCAGAATGGAACGCCACGCCCGAACTCAACTCGTTTTTGATTGAAATTACGGCCGAAATTTTCAACTATATTGACCCCGCAACCCACTTGCCGCTGGTGGATGTAATTTTGGATGAAGCCGGTCAAAAAGGCACGGGTCGCTGGACGGTGATGAGCGCTTTGGAGCTGGGCGTCTCAATTCCGACCATCATTGCCGCCGTCAATGCCCGGATTGCTTCTTCCTATAAAAAGGAGCGGGTAGAAGCGGCCCAGCTTTTGCCAGGGCCAGGGGTTGATTACAGCGGCGATCGCAAAGCCCTAATCGGCAAAATTCGGGATGCGCTCTACTGCTCCAAAATTTGCTCCTATGCCCAAGGCATGGCCTTGCTGGCTAAAGCGTCGCAGGAGTTTAATTTTGGCCTCGATCTAGGCGAAATGGCCCGGATTTGGAAAGGCGGCTGCATTATTCGGGCGGGCTTTTTGAATAAAATTAAACACGCCTTTGACCAAGATAAAAACTTGGCTAATCTTTTACTGGCCCCAGAATTTCGGCAAACGATTTTAGACAAGCAGGCCGCCTGGCGGGAGGTGCTAATGGTGTCGGCCCAGTTGGGGATCTCAGTCCCAGCCTTTAGCGCCTCGCTAGATTATTTTGATACTTACCGCCGCGATCGCCTGCCCCAAAACCTGACTCAAGCTCAACGCGATTTCTTTGGTGCCCATACTTATGCCCGCACCGATCAACCCGGTGCTTTCCATACCGAGTGGACAGAGATTGTTGAAGCCCCCAGACCTTAAAGTTCTGCTTTCAACTCGCGAAGCTACATGCGCCGGATGCCCTGAATTGGACAAGTCCAGGCGCGGCTTCGGAATGGGGTTTGTTGTTTTAGGCAAACGCTCTCCGGTGTGAGCTGGATCAGGAAGGTCGTGTAGGCGTGTTCAACACCCCAGGTAAATATGCAGCCCCCGAATGCAAGCCCAACCAGCACGGACTGCATCCCTCCCCCATGCAGACACCACAAGACGAACCAGAACAGGATGAACGCCAGTACCAACCAGATCCCAGGCGGCCTTGGTGATTGAATGGTCAATGAATTGTTAGCTGTCATAGGATTTTGCAATAGCCGCACGCTTGATGAAACGGCGTTCGTCCAAAGTGTAGCCAATTGCTTGATAGAAGGCATGGGCGCTTGACCGATGATCACCACTTGTAACCTCTACTCTTTGAGCCCCGACACTCCATGCCCAATCTTCAGCCGCTGCAACTAGCAAGCGCCCTACGCCCTGCCCATGATATTTTCCACTCACGGCCAGAGACGTTAGTCGCACAAGCCAACCCTCTGCATGGAATAGCGGCAGCGCATGGGCACTTACCACACCAAGTAACGTGCTTGTGTCACAGCTTTGAGCGACCAAGATGATATCTGTTTCGCTGGATGAAAATTCATCTATGCGACGAAGTACAAGCTGCTCGGAGGTTCCATATCCCAAAATTCTGAGACATTCAGCGATTTCTCTTGCATCACTAGGGATGGCTGATCGAATCTCCGTTCTCACGGCTGGGCCTCTCTCTTCATGACAGCTAACGCCTCAAATCAGCGGTAGCAAATAATCTATAACTCAACACCAGGGTATCTCGACTATCTGCCGCATTTGCAAGCAGGAAATCTTTGTGACAAGACAGCCAATGTTCAAGACAGAATTATCTACGGATTAGGTTTCCCCTAAGCCTTGGACAAGAAAGCCAAGTTTACCGACAAAGTAGGAGTTCTCACCCTCAACGCTCAAAGAGTAGATTGTTCGACGAAAAGACGGATAAATCCCCCAACTGGCTATGTCTTCTTCAGAAATTTCGTCTAGGTCAAGATCGTTTGTTGCATCATTAAGTCTAATGGGCTGGTTGCCTCTCAGGTCATATGCCCTCCCAATCGGCACTTCAACGCTATCATGACTGCCCCAAGCCCAGTCGGAGTTCTGCATGGCAAAAAGTGGTTCACTCCCAAATACATCAACACCTACGCGATCAAATGTGCAAAGAACAATGCCTGCTGAATCATAAAGGTCTGAGGCTAAAAGCCACCCATCAACCGGATGACCTAAATACTCTTGCATCGGTAGCACATTCATTTCTGCCCATAAGTTGTGGTGGGATTCAAAGTCATGCTTGCCCATTACGCCCAGAGGCTGATGTGGACTCAGCAGAACATAGCCCTCTTCAGCGCCACTCTCCTCTACCCGTAAGCTTTGAACCATCACGTGCCAAATTTCAACTAAGGGGAAAGTTTGCACATCAAGAACCCGTCTTGGAGTCGCTTTGGAGTCAAGACCTGCGGCTGAAGACATTACCAGGTCGCCAGGTCGAATCGTCTCAATTTGGCGTGTGCCTTCAGGCGTATGAATAAGAGTTCCTAAGACGAAACCGTAGGGTTTACTCTGCATCACAAAATCAGCTTTCGGAAGCAAACTACTGTTTAGACGGATTATTTTTATCTATTATCTATCTCATTAACTGAGAAAATAGGCAGAAACTCATCTTCCTAAATTGGCGAAAAGCTAGTGTCAGCCGCCTGCTGATCATCAGCAATTAAAGACATTCCTTGGTCATCGTTTTGGTTGAAGTTCGGTAGCTCCAGACAATAGCCTGCGCCGTAGACGGTTTTGATATAGCGGGGGCGACGGGGGTCAGGTTCGAGCTTTGTTCGCAAATGCCGAATGTGGACGCGAATTGTTTCAATGTCATCATCCGGGTCATAGCCCCAGACTTCCTTGAGAATTTCGCTCGGCGCAACGGTTTGCCCGTGCCGCTGGAGTAGGCAGTGCAAAAGCTCAAACTCTAGCCGCGTTAGCTTGATAATTTGCTCTAGCCAAACCACTTCAAACCGTTCTGGCACCAGGGTCAGCGGCCCATAGCTGAGAATTTCGGTGTGTTTGGCGGCCTGGGGGATGCGATCGGTGCGGCGCAGCAGAGCCCGGACTCTGGCCAGCATCTCTTCAATTTCAAATGGCTTGGTTAGATAATCATCGGCTCCGGCGTTAAACCCTTCTACTTTGTCTTGGGTTTGGCTGAGTGCGGTTAACATCAAAATCGGGATATCAGACGTGCGTTCATCTCGTCGCAGGCGCTGACAAACCGTAAACCCATCTACCTTGGGCAACATCAAATCTAAAACGACTAAATCTGGCAGCAACTGAACCGCCAAAGCCTGACCCTTCACGCCATCTGCCGCTTGGCTGACATCGTAGCCAGCCATTTCTAAATTGATGGCAACCAGCTCAGCGATCGCAGGATCATCATCAATAACAAGTATCCGTGGCTTCATGAAGGTTCTCTGCTACTAGATGAAAATCTATTACAAATTAAACATTAATCGTAATACATCTGTAACAGATTATAAGCGTTGATCAGGGTTATGGGAGTAAATATACTCAATCCCTTGTAGCAATAGTCCGGACAGATTTTGACAAGAAAGCTATCCATCGGATAGGGTGCATATTGTCAAAAATAAACACCAGACGGATAGCCATGGAAGCCATTGTACAAAGCCTACTGACGCAAGTGGGTGA
>JAHHGS010000110.1 GCA_019359715.1 Aphanocapsa sp. GSE-SYN-MK-11-07L
TATTACCTGCCGAAGTTTCTCAAAAATGACCCGCCGAGGTTGCTGTCATTTGGGTGCCGAAGTTAGTGTCTTTAGGCCGCCGAAGTTAGTGTCTTTGGGCTGCCGAGGTTAGTGTCTTTAAGCACCCAAACGGCACCGGCTTACCCTGCCAAGCGGCGATGGCCATTCCTGGGCTAGAATTTGGCAACGTCCGCGATCGCTCTTTAGATTGGATTTGGTTTGAATCGCCTGGCATGAATCAGTTTCGTGGTACAAGCTGGCTACCAGAACCCTGTCAGAGCTGCGATCGCAAAGAATTAGACTGGGGAGGCTGTCGTTGTCAAGCGTTTTTACTGACCCAAGATGCCAGCGCCACCGACCCCGTTTGCCATCTGTCGCCTCACCACGCTCAAATCCAAACAGTTTTGGCGCAGTTGCCGGAGCAAGCTGAAATGTTTATTTACCGCGATCGCTGCTAAATCTCTTGATTTAACGAATCACTCGTCAGGATCGCCAAAGGCAGTGAAGTGCCAGGGTTTCTTGGCCTCGCCGCTGAGGTCAAACATAACGTGCTTGGCGATCGTGTACTCTTCAAACGCATAGCGCGAGAGGTCTTTGCCAAAGCCGGATTCTTTGAAGCCACCGTGGGGCAATTCAGAGCTTAAAGGCAGATGGTCATTGACCCAGACGGTGCCAAATTGGAGCGCTCCAGCCACCCGCCAAGCTCTGGCCACGTCCTTTGTCCAGACGGAAGATGCTAGTCCAAACCGGACATCGTTTGCAACGGCGATCGCCTCGGCTTCTGACTCAATTGGGTTGACCACCACTACTGGCCCAAACACTTCTTCCTGCATGATTTCGCTTTGAGTGGGCGCATTTGAGAAAATGGTCGGTGAGTAGAAATAGCCGGTGCCCGTCGGCAGTTCGCCACCCAGATTGAGCGTAATTCCAGCCGCCTTAGCTCGCTCGACAAAGCCGTGGACGCGATCGCGCTGCTCAGCCGAAATCAGTGGCCCCATGTCGGTGGTTTGAGCTTGGGGCGACCCCAGCCGCACCTGCTCAGAGAAGCCTTTGAACAGAGCCATGAACTCGTCGTAGCAAGAGCGCTCCACCAACAGCCGAGTGGCGGCGGTGCAGTCTTGCCCCGTGTTGACGTAGGCCCCTACGACGGCCCCACGGGCGGCCGCCTCCAAGTTGGCATCAGCAAACACAATCAAGGGAGCCTTACCGCCCAGTTCCAAATGCACCCGCGTCACCTTGCGAGCGGCCAGCTCCATAATTCGCTTGCCGGTGGGGGTGGAGCCGGTAAACGACACCATGCCGACATTAGGATGCGTCACCAAGGGTTCGCCCACGGCCGGGCCGCCGCCCGTGACGACATTGATCACCCCTGGCGGAAAGCCAACTTCGAGAGCAACCTGAGCCAGAATCAGCGTTGTCAGGGGGGTTGGGGGGGCGGGTTTAATTACGACGGTGTTCCCGGCCGCCACGGCTGGGGCAATTTTCCAAGCCGCCATCATGAACGGGTAGTTCCAAGGGGCGATCGAGCCGACCACACCGATCGGCTCTCGGCGCAGGGTTGACGTATAGCCACCGACAAATTCCCCTGCTGCCACCGCATCAATTACTCTGGCTTGCCCGCCAAAGTAGCGAATGTTGTCAATCCCAAATGGGATATCGCCGTTGGCGACTAGCTTGATCGGTTTGCCCGCGTTGAGGCTTTCCAAGTCAGCTAGCTCAGTCGCCTTGGCTTCCAGGGCATCGGCCAGCTTTAGCAACAGCAGACTCCGCTCGACTGGAGCCATTTTTGACCAGGTCGCAAAGGCAGAATGGGCGGCAGCAACGGCTTTGTCAATGTCGGCATAATCAGCTTGCGGAACTTCGGCGATCGCCTCCTCTGTAGCGGGGTTGATCACGGGTTGCCAATTACCACTCACAGCGGCCACCTGCTCACCACCAATAATCATCTTGTACTGTTGCATGGAGAGTCTCCAAACTTAGAGTAGGGGGCGCTTGAAAATCAATCGTTTGAGAGCCTTAAAGTCCAACCACGAGCAGCAACCGCACTCCAGGATAGACATAATTTTGTTAAAAATATTGATCTATATGCTACACGGCAATATTTGCTGTCAGGCTATATTTAGCTAAATTTATTTCACCAAATCGCACTTTAATTAGGGTTCAAAATATAGAGTCGCTTATGGAGCCAGAACCAGCCTTATCGTCTAAAGATGCGCCCCTTGGCCAATCCAGCCCATCAGCTCAGATGGCATTCTCCAATGCCGTTGAAGACGAGGTGGTAATTCAAGCCACTAAAATGAACAAGTTTTACGGCGACAAACACATCCTCAAAGATGTTGACTTCCACGTCCAAAAGCGAGAAGTCGTCGCCCTAATTGGCCCCAGCGGCTCTGGCAAAAGCACCTTAATTCGCTGCTTGAACGGGTTAGAAAAACACACCAACGGCGAAATTTGCATTTACGGGCACACCCTCGACCCGCAAATGAGCGTCAAGCAACTCAGCTACATTCGCCGCGAAGTCGGGATGGTGTTTCAGCAATTTAATCTGTTTCCGCACATGACGGTGCTGCAAAACATCATTGAAGCGCCAATGCAAGTCCGAAAGATGGCTAAGAAACACGCGATCGACATGGCCGAGGTGCTGTTAGACAAAGTTGGCTTAGCCAGTAAGCGCGATGTTTACCCAAATCGGCTGTCGGGGGGTCAGAAGCAACGGGTAGCGATCGCCCGTGCCCTGGCCATGCAGCCCCAAGCCCTCTTGTTTGATGAGCCGACTTCAGCCCTCGACCCCGAACTAGTCGGTGAAGTGCTGAAAGTAATGCGGGACTTGGCCGAGGAAGGAATGACGATGGTGGTGGTCACCCACGAAATGCAGTTTGCCAGGGATGTCTCCGATCGAGTAGTGTTTATTGCCGATGGGGTAATTATGGAGCAGGGCGACCCGCAGGAACTATTCCGGCGGCCCCAGCAAGAGCGCACCAAGCTGTTTTTAGAGCGGGTGCTCTCGACCCTGCCCTGAACGGCAAGAGATTTTTTTGACCCTAGCAGAGTTTTTCCCTAAGATAGTCCAAACACTTTTTCACCAGGGCTAACGCACAACCTATGAGTCAGATCCAACGCCGCAAGTTTCTCAAACGGGCCGGCCAAACCGCAGGCTTAATCATCGCTGGCGGCAGCATCAAATCTTTGCTAGTCGCCTGTGGCGGTAATGTTGCCACGACGCCAGAGTCTACTTCTCAAACAGCCCAAGTCCCTAGCACCGGCTTAATGACCCCCGGTAGCTTGCAGTGGGGGGGAGAATCCACCTCTGGTGCCCCCTATGTGTTTCAAGACCCAACTGACCCCAATCAGCTGGTTGGGTTTGAAGTTGAAATTGCCGACGCGCTGGCTAAGCTAATGGGCGTTAAGCAAGCCTTTGTCCAGACCGCTTATGGCCAACTGCCGGCTGCTTTAGCTTCTGACAAATTCGACTTCATCATGAACGGCTGGGAAATTAACGACGATCGGGCAAAAACGCAAATATTTTCGGTGCCCTATTATCATTACGGTCAGCAAATTGTCGTCCGCGCCGATGATCCGCGCTTCAAGGATTATACCGAAACCAGCGACCTCACCCTCAAGAACCTGGCTGGGATGACCGTCGGGACTGGCTCTGGCTACAAAGCGGAAGACCTGCTGCGGGCTGATAAAGCCTTAACAACCAAAGCTTACGACGGCAATCTCCCCTTCGATGATTTGACTCAGAAAAAAGTTGATGCCGTGTTTCTAGACTTCCCGATCGTTGCCTACTTCGTTTTGGGCAGTGGCCCTGGTGGCACGACCAACGATAAGTTGAGGCTGATCGGCAAGCCGTTTGAACTCAGCGATTATGTGGTTGCCTTTCACAAAAGCAGTCCGAGAGCGACTGCCCTTCAAAAAGAAATTGACCAGGCCTTCGGCATTCTCAAAAAAGACGGCACCCTCAAGGGTATCTACGAAAAGTGGAAAATGTGGAACGCTCAGCAGGCAGATATTGGGATTGTTTAGGTTTGGAGTGAAGCTATGCAAGCCGTTTTATCAGCTCTGCCCGATTTCCTTCAGGGAACCCTCAATACTCTCATCTATTGTCTTGCTTCCTTTCCGATCGCCTTGGGGCTGGGGTTAGTCTTAGCCCTAATGTGTGCTTCCCCTTTCGTCTGGCTGCGGGGACCAGCTCGGTTTTTTATTGAAGTGATCCGAGGAACGCCGATTATTGCTCAAATTTTGCTGCTCTACTACGGGGTTGGGGCAGTGCTAGTGCAATTTGATTTGTCAACCCTAGCTAATTCCTGGACAGCCGGGATTACGTCTTTAGCGCTCAACTATGCGGCCTACGAGGCAGAGGTGTTTCGGGCTGGGCTGGGGTCGGTTGACCCTGGCCAAAATGAGGCGGCTTTTTCCTTGGGCATGACTTCCGACCAGAGCTTCGTTCGGATTATTGTCCCCCAAGCGATTCCGCTGATGATTCCGCCCTTGGTGAATGATTTCATTTACATGCTGAAGGACTCGGCCGTGATCAGCGTGATTGCAGGGACGGATTTAACCTCCGTCATGAGTATCTATACCCGCCGCTATAGCAGTGACCAAATGCCGTTCTATATGCTGGCGATGGTTCTCTATTTTGCCCTCAGTCTGCCGATCGCCCAAATCGGTCGCTACTTTGAAAAACGTCTGCGGGCCGCCCTCTAGCGCCTGCAATTTAGGCAAGGGAAGCACTTCACTTTAAGTCAAACTTTAACTTCAATCTATTGAAGACTAAAATGAAGCCATCGCGTCTCTGGTAGGATGATCAGTGTTTTCCAATCCGCTGCTAAAAACCACCTTACCCAGCACTGCTGACCTCCCCTGCTCGGACGATACCCCTGTGGACAACGAAGACCAAAACTTGTTGCCCAATCTACTGCTGCTGCTGCTAACCAGGATTTGGGCAGGGCGGATGGATTGGTATTTTGGCGTCGATATGGCGGTGTATCACACTACAGGCATCAGCCCCAAGGTGCCAGTTGTCCCCGATGGGTTTTTGAGCTTAGGGGTGGAGCGCAAAAAGGGCGGCAAATCTCGCCGCAGCTATGCCACCTGGGAAGAAAACGACGTGGTGCCGATTTTTGGTCTAGAAATGGTGTCTCACACGCCCCGGGAAGAGTATGACGAGAAACTGGATCTCTATGCCAAGTTGGGCGTGTTGTACTACTTGGTCTATAACCCAGAGTTTTGGCGGCGTGACCAGCATCAACCGTTTGAACTCTACAAGTTAGTCAATGGGGTTTATCACTTGCAAATTGGCGAACCGTATTGGATGCCGGAAGTGGGTTTGGGGATTGGGCGCTATCGAGGCTTGGTCGGTGGAATAGACCAGGAAATCTTGACTTGGTATGACCAACAGGGTGATCGTTATCTCAGTGCAGAAGAACTGGCTGATCAAGAGCGATCGCGAGCGGAGCAAGAACAATTACGGGCGGAGCAGGAGCGATCGCGGGCTGAACAAGAGCAGCGTCAGCGCCAACGGCTAGAAGCCTATTTGCGATCGCAGGGCATCGATCCCGATCAATTGCCAGATTAGGGGCGATCGCTTGTCCTAATCGTTTCACCCCATTACTCGTTTCTGGCGATGCCACAAGGCGATCGCTCTTAGTTTTGGATAGGTGAACCAAATTGGGAGTTTGGTCGTAGTCATTGGGCAATTGTTTCTGTATCGGTGAGTGATTTGAGATCAGCGGTAAAATGAGGAGCAAGGCTTCTTTAGGTTTATATGCCAGCCAGAGATATCTATCACGCTACAGTCAAAACTGCATTAGTCAAAGATCAGTGGACAATTACGCATGATCCACTGACGCTGAAGTTGGGCAAGAAAGATTTTTATGTAGATTTGGGTGCAAGCCAATTGCTGGCAGCAGAGAAAGTAGATCATAAGATTGCAGTCGAGATTAAAAGTTTTATCGGTCGCTCGGATATTGATGATTTGGAAAAGGCATTGGGACAATATGTGTTGTATCAAGATATCTTGGCAGAAGTAGAACCATCGCGGGTATTGTATTTAGCGGTGCCAAATTTTGTGATTGAGGATCTATTTGAAGAACCGATCGGCAAGCTTCTACTTAAAAATCATCGATTAAAACTAATCTCGTTTGATCCTAAACAGGAGGTTATTCAGCAATGGATCATGCCCAATTAGAACAATATCGTCAGGTGATTGAATCGGTGTTGAGTGAGTACGCCGCATTGCCCTATTCCTATGCACCAATTCAGGCAGAAGTTATTTTTGACCGGACGCGCGATCGCTATTTGTGGATGGATGTGGGCTGGGATGGCGATCGCCGGGTGCATGGTTGTTTGGTTCACATTGACATCATTGATGGCAAAATCTGGATTCAGCGGGATGGCACAGAAGAGGGAGTTGCGGCTGATTTAGAGCGGGCTGGTATTCCCAAGGAGCAGATTGTGTTGGGGTTTCGCTCGCCAGAAGTGAGGCAATACACGGGCTATGCAGTAGCTTAAGTTGATGCAAATTGTGCAGCAATAAATTGGGGTTGACATCACAGGAAAGATTGCAAGTTGGTGATATATATGATTGGATTATGATCAAGGCATCGATCGCCTTTTACGGGGAGAGCGTATATGCAACGAGTTAGATTAGAAGAAGCGTCTCAAAAGCTGTTAGGGTTGGTAGAAGCGGCATTAAATGGAGAAGAGGTTCTTTTGCTGAAGGACAATCAACCTGTGATTAAACTCCTCTCTTTAGAACCTCAGCTAAAACGTTATCCAGCAAAGGCTGGAAGCGCGAAGGGCATGGTTTGGATGGCAGATGATTTTGATGCACCATTAGAGGATTTTAAGGAATACATGGAATGAGGTTGTTGTTGGATACTCATACGTTTATTTGGTTTGTGACGGATAGTCCTCAACTCAGTTCAGTTGCAAAAGGCTTGATTCAAGTGTTTGTAGAGCAGCAGATTCAGCAAAATAGCATGGAATTGCTGCCGATTGAAATGCCCCATCTGGCTAGGGTGGAAATGCTGCCGTTGCATCATCGCGATCCGTTTGATCGATTGTTGTTAGCTCAAGCATTGGTGGAAAATATCCCGATTGTTGGAATGGATGTTGTCTTTGATACTTATTCAGTCCAGCGGTTTTGGTAGTTGGTGCATTCATGGATTTGCGCTAGGGTCTGTGTACTGAATTGACCTATTGTGACGTGTCCTAAAGTTTAGGCGTTGAAAAGCGACCCACTGCTAGAATTCCCAGGAAATACTTCCCTGCACCGTGAGCGGCTCTCCTGGATAAACCCCGAAAGCGGCATTAGAATTTTCAAAATACTCAAGATTGAACAAATTTTTGACATTCAGGGCTGTCCTGAAGCGACCCCGCTTGTAGAAGATAGCCGCATCGGTGCGAAAGTAGCTGGGCAGTGTAAAGGTATTGTCTAGGTCTCCCTGGCGATCGCCCTCAGTTTGAAGGAAGAAAGGCACGATCGACTGTTTGGAGATGGTGTTGCAGTAGGAACCATGGTTCTAAGGTTTAGAATTTCCAGGATAATGAACCTTGAATCGTAAAAGGGGTGCCAAGGGTAACGAATTGACTTGAGTTACCCGCAGTAAAATTTTCAACATCGAACAGATTGCGAACATTCAAAGACACGCGCAGTTGATCTCGTTCGTAAAAAATTGCTGCATCTGTTCTGATAAAGCTAGGTAAATTCACCGTATTGGCATTATCAGCAGGTCGCTCCCCAATGTAGTACAACCCCAGACCAAAGCCCAAACCCTTAACTATTCCCCGCTGAATGCGATAGGTTGTCCAGAAGTTGACGGCATGTTCTGGCGCGTTAAATAGGCGATTACCCACAGGAATATCATTATCTTCGACGACTCTGGCGTCGGTGTAGGCATAGCCTGCAATAATATTCCACCCAGGTAAAATTTCGCCAGTGATATCGAATTCTATGCCCCGACTTCTTTGCTTACCAGATTGTACAGAAAAACCAGGAGTTAGTAAGTCACGGGTAGTGACGTTGGAGCGAGTTAACTCATATAAAGCCAAAGTTGTTGATAGCTGGCTGTTCAATTCGGACTTGATACCCACTTCATACTGCGTTCCTCGCTCAGGCTTTAAAAAATCACCAAAGGCAGTAACACCAAGGACTGGATTGAAAGACTGTGCATAACTGGCGTAGAGAGAAATAGGCTGAATGGGCTGATAAACTAAACCAACGCGGGGGCTAAAGGCAGTATCAGTTTGCGCCGTTTTGGTATTAGTTAACCGATCGGTTGCACGGTTATCAACAATATCGAAGCGTCCACCCACCAGCAATTTCAGGTTGTCCAGCAGCGTAATTTGGTCTTGAACGTATATTCCGATGATATCTTTGGTTATAAACCGACTAGAGTTAATATCTCCGAAGACAACATTTTGATCGTAAACTGGGTCAAACATATCGACAGGGGGAGCCGGAAAGCCAAATCCATAGGCTATATCAGTCGTACTTCGAGTTAGACTAAACCCAGATAAGATTTGATGTTCAACACTACCTGTTTTAAATTTACTCAGCAAATTGGTATCCAACAGAAAGGTATGGAAAAACTGGCTACCAAAAATTGCATTCCGAGTCACAGTCCGGTTATCTGATTCTACTCCAGCTTGGAATATGATCGCTGCTCCATCCCGGTCGTCATCTCCATAAAAGGTATATCGAAAGGCATTACGCAGGGTTAGATTCTCATTGAATTGATGTTCAAATTGATACCCTACTCTGCCGTTATAGGTCAGGTTCCGAACAACATCTGGGCCAACTGGGTTGAAACTCCTGCGAACTTTACCATTGGGATTTGGGAGGATCGTGCCAACAATGGGTAAGGCTCCAGAATCGTCCTGTTCATAAACAACAACATCTCCTTCAACAATTAATTTACTCCTGCTGCCAAGCTGAAAGCTTAAACTTGGGGCAAAGCCCACAACGTCACTGGTATCAAAATCAATAACGCTATCATTATTCCGATAGCCAGCGATGAATCGACCCAAAGCAGATTTGGAACGATTCAGCGGTGCAGAAACATCAATTGTCCCCTGGTAAAAGTTGTAATTCCCAACACTTACCTCTGCTTCAAAATACGGATCTCTTAAGGGACGACGAGTAACATAGTTGATCGTTCCGCCCAAAGCACTTCCGCCGCTCTCACCGTATAGAACAGAAGCAGGCCCGCGTAACACTTCTACCCGCTCTACATTGAAGAAAATGCCATCGGAAGTAATTTGAGGGTCTGGCAAGCCATTGACAATCCCATTATAGGCATCAAACCCACGAATTGTAAAGTAATCTCTCGAAAAACCAACTCCTGACCCCTGAGAGATTACCCCTGGAACATTTTCTAAAGCCTGGGTAATCGTCCGGGATTGGGTATCTTGAATCACTTGCCGCGGCACAATCTGAATTGAAGCTGGAATGTCCCGCAGTGGGGTGTCGGTTCTGGTACCGACGCTCGTGTCAGGGACAAAATAGCTGTCCTCGCCTTCCCCCGTCACCACCAGTTCTTCTTCCTCTGATTCTTCTCCTTCTGGATTGAGGCTGTAGATAAACTCGCCGGTTTTGAGCGTCACCGCTGTTTTGGGGAGTCTTTCCTTGCCAATAACGCGGATTTGAATCGTGCTAGCATCCTGCTGAACGACTTGAACGGCGGCAATGTCTTCGGTTGGGTTGTCGGCATTGAAGGCTTGGGCATCCGTGAGGGTTAAGACTGCATTGGGGATATCCGCAATCAGGCGATTCCCCTCCGTGCGAAACTTGGTCGCATCTACCTGCAAGGGCTTGCCCTCTGCTGTTTGCAGGACAATTTCTAGCTCCGATGGGGTTGGATTCAAGCTGACGCCATTCACTTGCACCGTCGCGGCTTCGACCTGGGCCAGCCACTCTTTGACGCTGGTGGCCCCCTGGGGGAGGTCGTTGGGTAAGTCATTGATCTGGGGCAGTTCTGCCCGCACTGTGGATACGGCTAAGGACAAGCACAAACCCGCCACCATCGGCGATCCGACTCGGAACAGTAAACGCCACCCTAAACTCATGCTCACTCACACCCTCAGTTAAGATTAATTCTCAAAAGTCTAAGGGGAGGATGAGCGATCTAGACGATCGCAATGGTGGCTAGCCGGAATTTTTTTGATGGCTAGCCGGAATTTTTTGAATTTTCCCTACCTGGGAGCAATCAAGTTCTTGACTTGCTTCAAAACTCGAAACACTTCGCGCAAATGCTGGTTAACCGGAGGGAAAAACAGGGCGTAGAGGGTTGAGGAACTATATTCAGGGTGGGGCAGAGCATTTACCTTCAGAAAGATAAACTCATCTCCATTACTGACCATGCCATAAACCGATTGGGCTGGGTTAGGGTTACACATCATATACGCTAATACCTGGGGCACCGCTAGGGAAGCCATAATTGTCCGCTTTGCTTCTACCACTAGTACCCAAAATTGGTCTTGAACAATCAGAGTATCGATTCGTCCCCGCAGGATTTCTTCGTCTTCATCTTCTTCTAGGGCATATTGAACTGATTCTTCGGTACGAACATTAAAATCTGGTTCATAAAAGCCAACTAGATCGAGGAGAGGAGAAACTAAAAGCTTATCAACAGCCCCCTCAGAGACTTTGCCACGCTTGCGATGCGCTGCAAACCGCTGCTGCAAATGGTCTAACGTCTCTACTTCAGAAGCTGTCAGATCAGGCAAATCCTGACACCACTCTGGAAAGAACGTCGGATCTAGACTGACATGGAGATTGAATTTCTCCTCCAAATCAGCGATCGTCAAAATTGTCTTAGAGATGGGAAGGGTAGTCGTCATCTGACAGCTCTGCAACTTTACTTTATTATTGCGCTTTCCTGCCGTAGCCATTTAATTGCGTGTCGATTTCAGCGCACTGGGGTTGTAGCCAAACTTTTTGCGAAATGCAGCCGCAAAATAGCTGCGATCGACAAATCCAACCGCTTTGGCTGCCTCAATCACTTTCATTTCGCCTGTGCTTAAGAGCTGCCGCGCCTGCTCCATTCGATAGTCATGCAAATAGCCAAACACCGTTGTGCTAAACACTTGGCGAAATCCCTGTTTCAGCGTGCAATCGTTCAATCCTACTAATCTTGACAGTTCTGCCAAACCGGGGGGATTGTCTAACCGCTGCCGCAAAATGTCTCTGGCCTGGTGAATCCGATCGGTTAAATCGTTGGGTAAGTAGGGGCGACTGGGTGTGGAGCGATCGCCATCGTATCGATCTGTCTCTGCTGCTGCCACCAAACCCAGCAGTTCCAGCGCCTTGCCCTCCAAAAACATGCGCTTGGGCAGCCCCTGAAACCCACAGCGCAATAGCTGCCGCGCCGCCAGTTGCATCGCCGGGGTAGCGGCATCATATCGGCAATAGTACAGTTGATCCACCGAACGCACCCAAGGTTGCAGGGCGGGGGGCAATTCCCCGTTGCCGTCGCCAATGAACGATCGCAGTGCATCCACCCGAATCCCTACTATCACTTCCCAAAACGCTTCTCGATCGCATACATCCATCGGCATTGCCGGACATAGCCCACTGCCGAATAAGCCATACTGCCCTGCCCCAATCCCGCCATCTCCATAGGTATGGAACCCAGATAGGTGCAGGTGCAGTTCTAGCCAATCGCACCCTCCTTCCAGTTCGGCGCTGAGGTAGCGATCGTGCAGGTGTAGGTTGCCCAATTGCAATTGCAGCCCATCCCGCAGGGTGATCGTCCGCCAAACTCCCTTGCCCAAGTCAGAAGGAAAATCGCCCATAAAATCCTGCAAATCCAAGGGATCGGGATGGCAGGTCAATTCGACGGAACTCATTTCGGCAAATAGTTGCTTGTGAGCGGCTGGGGAAATTGAAATCGTCATAAGCAAAGCAGGATTTCGACAAACTTACTAAAAAATTATCGCATTAAGGCTGTCAAAGGGGAAGCGCGACTATCAGTACTATATCTAGGTCAGGACAAGCTTTACAGCCCTCGCATCTAAGGAATCAGAGCTAGCCCTATAATGAGGCCATCGCGTCTCTGGTAGGATGATCAGTGTTTTCCAATCCGCTGCTAAAAACCACCTTACCCAGCACTGCTGACCTCCCCTGCTCGGACGATACCCCTGTGGACAACGAAGACCAAAACTTGTTGCCCAATCTACTGCTGCTGCTGCTAACCAGGATTTGGGCAGGGCGGATGGATTGGTATTTTGGCGTCGATATGGCGGTGTATCACACTACAGGCATCAGCCCCAAGGTGCCAGTTGTCCCCGATGGGTTTTTGAGCTTAGGGGTGGAGCGCAAAAAGGGCGGCAAATCTCGCCGCAGCTATGCCACCTGGGAAGAAAACGACGTGGTGCCGATTTTTGGTCTAGAAATGGTGTCTCACACGCCCCGGGAAGAGTATGACGAGAAACTGGATCTCTATGCCAAGTTGGGCGTGTTGTACTACTTGGTCTATAACCCAGAGTTTTGGCGGCGTGACCAGCATCAACCGTTTGAACTCTACAAGTTAGTCAATGGGGTTTATCACTTACAAATTGGCGAACCGTATTGGATGCCGGAAGTGGGTTTGGGGATTGGGCGCTATCAAGGCTTGGTCGGAGGAATAGACCAGGAAATCTTGACTTGGTATGACCAACAGAGTGATCGTTATCTCAGTGCAGAAGAACTGGCTGATCAAGAGCGATCGCGAGCGGAGCAAGAACAATTACGGGCGGAGCAGGAGCAGCGTCAGCGCCAACGGCTAGAAGCCTATTTGCGATCGCAAGGCATTGACCCCAATCAATTACCAGATTAGGCACGATCTGCTAAATTGTCCGGTAAATTTCTGGCAGGGAGTTAGACCTGAGTGAATTTTCTAAGAAAATTCTCATCCTAAAAAATAGGGTCTTAGCTAAAGTGTTGATCATTGGTTGGCTTTAGGGCAATCGCAAGTTTAAGATGAAATGAAAGTAGCCGATGCAGGTCAGAGCGATCGCTTGAAGAATTTACTATCTCCGTTTAAAACTGGGCTGAGAGTCTGGGGAGAAGCGCGGACGAGGATTTTGATTTGGTATGTGCTGCTGATGGCCTTCTTTATTGCCGTTGCGATTCCAACCATTCGGCAACGCTTGTTTGTCCACGTTGATGCGCGGGTGCGAGGAGAACTGACCGAAGAGGTAGCAGAGTTTCAAACCCTCTTCGACAAGGAATGGAACAAGGGGCAAGGGGGAGAGATCTGGCGGGAACTGCGAGAGGAGGATGATATTAGTAATCCCCCTTCTGATGCGGATAAACTGGCTGCCCTATTTGACATTTACTTGGAGCGTCAGCTAACTGAAGACGATACCTTCTTGATTACCTTAGTTGAGGGAGAGTTTCATAAAGCTAGCTCTCGGGCCTTGCCAAAACTGATTGCAGAGGATTCAGAACTCGTCCAAAAGTGGGGCAAATTGTCTCAACTGATGCAAGGCGAAAAAGAAGTTAAAGATCCAAAGGTTGGCAACATTATCTATGTCGCTAAGCCAATTCAAGTCAATGGCAAAATCGTGGGAGTGTTTGCAGCAGCGCACACAACCGCCGGGGAGCGGGCCGAAGCCCTCGAAGCCATGACAACAATTAGTGAGGTGACCGTGGTGGTGCTGTGTATTGCCTTGGTGCTGGCTTGGTTTGCGGCTGGCAGGGTGTTGGCTCCGCTGCGCTTATTCACGACAACGGCCCAATCGATCAGTGAATCTGACTTGACTCAACGGATTACGGTCAGCGGCAGGGGAGAAATTGGCGAACTGGCCAAAACATTTAATGAAATGATGGATCGGCTGGAGTCAGCCTTTGAGACTCAGCGCAACTTTGTCAATGATGCTGGACATGAGCTGCGGACGCCAATTACGATTATTCGGGGACACTTAGAATTAATTGGCGGTGAGCCAGCAGAACAGCAAGAAACCCTAGATTTAGTTATCGATGAGCTGGATCGGATGAGTCGGTTCGTCGAAGATTTGTTGTTACTGGCTAAATCCGAGCGTCCAGACTTTTTGCTGCTCGAAACCTTTGAAGTGGGTGTACTGATCGAAGAACTCTTCGCCAAAGCCACTGCCTTAGCTGATCGGCGCTGGCAAATTGATGCTTCTGCCAATGTCTGGATTGTGGCAGATCGGCAACGCCTGACTCAAGCAATGATGAATCTGGCTCAAAATGCGACCCAGCATACAAAGCCTGAGGATATCATCGCGATTGGAGCTGCCGTGGAACGCGATCAACTGCGGCTTTGGGTGCGAGATACCGGGGAAGGAATCGCCACTGCCGACCAAGAGCGGATTTTCGAGCGGTTTGCCCGCAGCGCCAACAGCAGACGGCGATCGCAGGGAGCTGGGTTAGGATTGGCAATTGTCAAAGCCATCACCGAAGCCCATGCCGGAAAGTTGATTTTGCAGAGCCAACTGGGAACCGGATCTACCTTTACGATTGTCATCAACTTAAGACCGACGAGGCAGTTCCCTATTTGACAAATTCTCATGCCTCGAATTTTAATCGCTGAAGATGAACCCCGAATCGCCTCATTTCTGGACAAAGGGCTGAGATCGCATGGGTTCACGGCCACGATTGCCAAGGATGCGAGGGAGGCGCTCTTACTCGCCCAAGGCAGTGACTTTGACCTGCTAATTCTCGATTTAGGACTGCCGGGTAAAGATGGTCTACAGGTGCTGGAAGAGATCCGGGGGCAGGGTGAAAAATTACCAATTATTATTCTGACGGCTCGTGACGATATTCACGATAAGGTGGCTGGGTTTGAAGGCGGTGCAGACGATTACGTGACCAAGCCGTTTCGATTTGAGGAACTGCTGGCTCGGATTCGAGTCCGGCTGCGGGGCAGTAGCTTGGACAGCGGCATGGAAGAAACGCTGCTCAAGGTGGGAGAGTTGACGCTGGATTTGCGGACTCGGAAGGTTCAGGTGGGCGATCGCTGGCTAGAACTACCGGCACGGGAATTCACGTTGGCTGAGATGTTCTTACGGCATCCAGGGCAAGTTTTAAGTCGAGAGCAACTGCTGGATCGAGTCTGGGGGTACGACTATGACCCAGGCTCGAATGTGGTTGATGTTTATGTCGGTTATTTACGCAAAAAATTAGGCAGTGACTTGATTGAAACGGTGAGAGGAATGGGCTATCGCCTTCGGAGATGAGAATGTTCTTAGGAAGGATTGATTCTTAGATTTGTAAGGATAGGATGAGATCAAGTATCTCCCTATACAGCTTCATGCTCAAGGTCTTAATTGCCGAAGATGAAAGCCGACTGGTCGCTTTTATCGCCAAAGGGCTGCGTAACAATGGCTATACAACGACTGTAGCTGAGGATGGCGAACAAGCCCTGAACTTGGCTGCCAGCGGAGAGTTTGACCTATTGCTGCTCGATTTAGGATTGCCGATTGTCGATGGGATGTCTGTCCTCCAAACCCTGCGGCAGAAACAAAACTTGCCGATTATTATTGTTGTGACTGCCCTTGGCGATCAGTCCGTCCGTCAAGCCGCTTTAGCAGCAGGGGCCAACGATTTTATTGCCAAACCGTTTAAATTTAGTGAGCTGCTGGAGAAGATGCGATCGCATTTGGGTGAAGTTTGACTGGGCGATCGCAGCGCTACTTTGCTGAACGGCTACTGCTGTCTGGGTTTCAATAAATTATTAAAATCATGAGAAGTATCTCATAAAAACTTCATTAAGTTTTCATCTGACTGGATAAAGATGTAAATCAGTGAAGCACTCAGGACATCTATTATGAGACTGCTAGTTTATTCTCACGATGCGTATGGTCTCGGTAATATTCGGAGGATGCTAGCCATTTGCGAAAGCCTCCTGAAAGATATTCCTGGACTTTCAATCTTATTGTTGTCAGGGTCTCCAATGGTGCAAAGCTTTCGGCTCCCAAAAGGGCTGGATTACATCAAACTACCCTGCCTGAATCGCGGTGAAACAGGTAATATTGCAACTAAGTATTTGCAGACCGACAGTGATCAAATTATTCAACTGCGCTCAGATTTAATTCTTTCCGCCGCCGTCCACTTCAAACCAGATTTGTTCTTGGTTGACAAAAAGCCGTTTGGACTGCAAAACGAAATTAAAAAGACGGTCAAATACCTGCGGTCTTGGTGTCCCAAAACCAAGATTGTGCTACTACTGCGCGATATTCTGGATGCCCCGGCCAAAACCATGGCCGAGTGGCAGAAAACGGGCTTTCATGCCGCCGTTGAGAAGTATTACGACCAGTTACTCGTTGTTGGTAGCCCGGAAGTATTTGACTTTGTTCAGGAGTATCGACTGCCGCCTGCGATCGCTAACAAAGTAAAATTCTGCGGTTACATGGGTCGCCCCCAGGGACGGCAGGATCGGAGTGCGATTCGGCAGGAACTGCAAGTCTTACCAGAAGAGCGGTTAGTTGTGGTAACACCAGGCGGTGGCGAAGATGGATACCCAATGATTCATAACTATCTGCTGGGGCTAAAATTACTACCTGCCAATCACAACATTAAAAGCCTGATCATTTCTGGCCCAGAAATGTCAGTAGCAGAACGAGAAAAGCTGTCTGAGATGGCTGAGCAATATCCCCATGTCCAAATGGTTGAGTTTACAGATGACTTGATCAGCTATCTGGCAGCAGCAGATACGATCGTTTCAATGGGTGGATATAACACGATTTGCGAAATCCTCTCCGCTCAAAAGCCGGCTGTTGTGATCCCACGGGTGAGACCTTCCCAGGAGCAGTTAGTGCGGGCTGAAAAAATGACGCAGCTAGGGCTGTTCAAAGCCGTTCATCCCGATCAACTTAATCCTGATTCTTTAATCCAGACGCTTCTGCAACAACTCAGCAATCAACGGGGCACAATGGCTGCCATCAAGCAGCTTAATTTGGATGCGCTGCCTCAAATTACCTGCCAGATCTACGATCTTGTGAATCAGACGCTGCCGTTCAAGCCAGCCCTTAAATCTGAACTAGTGCCGATGGCGATCGCGGCTTAAATTGCTTTGGAAAATTGTGTGGCGATCGCCACACTTCAACCTTGGAGTCCCCCTAAACCCCCCTTCTAGGGGAGACTTTGAGCCTAACCCCCCTTCTTTAGGGGGGTTGGAAAGGATTAAGCCGAGCACCAAGATACTAACTTTTCATACGGGCATTCTGGGCTAAACATCCTTTGCAGCAAGCTTTAGGAGCCTTAATTTGGAGGATTAATAAATATGCAAAAGATTTTGTTTTACTGTCAGAATTTACTTGGAATGGGGCACCTAGTTCGGACAACCGAAATTATGCGCTCCCTGGTCAAGAACTTTCAGGTTTGCCTGATTGATGGTGGACAACTGGTAGAAGAATTTGAACTGCCGCCCGCCGTAGAAGTTATCCACTTACCCGCTTTTCAGGTTGATGTTTTTGAGGGGCTGCAAGTCGGCAACCAGGTTAAAGCTGTGGATAGTGCGCTCAGCTTGGAAGAAGTTAAAGCCCTCCGCAAAGAAACGATTCTGCATACATTTGACAAGTTTCAGCCCGATTGTTTAATCACCGAGGGTTATCCCTTCAGTAAGAATAAGAGCCTGTCGTTCGAGATGGTGCCATTGTTAGAGCGAATCCAGCAAACAAAGCCTGAGACGAAAGTTGTCTGTAGCTTGCGAGATATCGTCATGGTCAAAGAATTTGGCGATCGCGATGCCGAAGAACACCGCCGCTGCCAATTCATGAATCAATACTATGACGCGCTGCTGGTTCATTCCGATCCGCAAATTCATCGTTTAGAAGACAATATATCAAGAGCTAATGAGTTAACCTGTCCCGTTTATTACACGGGCTATGTTGTCCAATCAGAGCCAGAACAGACTGAAATTAACGCTGAAGATGCAGCGGCACTGGCAAACCCAGCCCCAATGATTTTGGTCAGCGTGGGCGGCGGGAAACTCGGCTATGACTTGCTCGAATGCGTGATCAAGGCTGCACCCATCCTGGAGTCTCAACTCCCCCATCATCTGCATATTTTTGCTGGGCCACTGATGCCAGATCAAAAATATCAGTTCTTTCAAGCCCTAGCGGCGGCGAAACCCAATCTTAGCCTGCGGCAATATACTCCTCATTTACTGGCTTACATGGAAAAAGCAGCCCTTTCGATTAGCTTGGGAGGGTATAACACGACGATGAATATCCTATCTACGAGAGTGCGATCGATCATCTACCCCTCCAATAAGGATCGGGAACAAGCGATTCGGGCTGAAAAGCTAGAGAAACTAGGCTTACTGACGATTCTTCATGCTGATGATTTATATCCTGAGCGCTTGACGGAGAAAATTTTTGCCGCTCTCAAGCAAGACTGCCATCGCCAAGTGGCAGAAAAGCTAGAGCTACAGGGCGCAGAGCAAACGGCAAGATTGTTGCAACAGTTACTCAACCCTCAGCTTGCAAGTAGTCCCCATCCAGAGGCAGTCGTCGCATGAAAAAAATTTTATTTTACTGCCAATATCATTTAGGCATGGGGCATTTGGTGCGAAGTGTAGAAATCATTCGCGCCCTAGCTCAAGAGTTTGAAGTTTGTTTTGTCAAAGCAGGTAC
This sequence comes from Aphanocapsa sp. GSE-SYN-MK-11-07L, assembly GCA_019359715.1. Lineage (GTDB taxonomy): Bacteria > Cyanobacteriota > Cyanobacteriia > Thermosynechococcales > Thermosynechococcaceae > JAHHGS01. The sequence goes on from JAHHGS010000110.1 coordinate 18,586, forward strand.
AGAGGTCACCGGGATAGAACTTCCGGCTGCCGTTAAAGTAGTCACACTGCCCCTGCTGCTTTCAGAACAGAAGCAGCTCAAAGTTGCCGACCCAGCTCAAGATTTAGCAGAAATCAAGCAACTGCGGAAATCACAACTGCTCAAAACCTTTGCAGATTTTCAGCCAGATATCTTGATGATCGAAGGTTATCCGTTCAAGAAATTTCAGTTTGAGTTTGAAGCGATTCCGCTCTTGGAGCTGGCAAAATCGCCCCAGTCCAACACGCAAATTGTTTGTAGTCTGCGCGATATTGTGATGGCGCAGAATTATCAAGATCGGGCTGAAGTGATCAACAAAACCTGCGATCGCCTCAATCGATACTTTGATCTGCTGCTGGTGCATTCTGACCCGGACTTCTATCCGCTTGAAGAAAGCTTTCCCGATATTCAAAACATTACTTGTCCAATTGTTTATAGCGGCTATGTTGCTCAAGCCTTGAGTGATACCCCAACCACTGCGGCGGATGATGCTGTCAGCTTTCAGCGCTCTGAACCAATGCTGCTGGTGAGTGTTGGCGGAGGACAGTTAGGGCATGATTTGTTAGAGGCTAGTATTGCCGCTGCCCCAATTCTGAAGGATTTGATCCCACATCATATTCATCTGTTTACTGGGCCATTCATCCCGGAAGCGAAGTTTTTGCAGCTTCAACAAGCTGCTTCTGATCAGCCCAATTTAACTTTCAGAAAATACACGTCCCAATTGCTGAAGTTTATGCAACAGGCTGAGCTATCCATTAGTTTGGGCGGCTATAACACGACGATGAATATTCTGTCCACAGGCGTGCGATCGCTGCTACTACCCTCCGATAAAGATTGGGAACAAAAGGTGAGAGCTGAAAAGCTGGAAAGGCTTGGATTTCTGCAATTACTGGCTCCAGAAGATGTGGAACCGCAGCGGCTTTGCCAGCGAATTGTTGCAGCTTTAACTGAGCAGAGATTTGTTCAACCTTCAGCCAAAATTGCCTTAAATGGGGCGGAGCAAACCGTTGCATTGTTGCAAGATTTCCTGGACAACAAAGTCCCGACTCCGGCTTTAAATCGGCTCAATCATTCTCAGCCACCGAGTCAGAAGCCGCGTCAATTCCAAAATCTGAGCATGGATCGGTTCGTTTGAGCAAGCCCTCAATGGCTCAGAGGCTGTTGCGATCGCTCAATCTAATCAGTCCAACCTTGATGAGAATCGTCTCATCGAACTTTCATGAAGCACTTAAACCTGCTTGCAATACTAATCTTAATCGCTGGTAAAACTAGCAACGCTTTGCCAAAAGCTTGATTGAAACCCCTGAAAACAGCTATTCAAGACCTGCCGTTTTCTAGAAGATTCAAAGCTAATCTGATTCGCAAATGACTAACAAATTACTGAATCGTATTTTGAACTAAGGAGTTCATCATGACCAACCAACTTGCACCACTAGAACACAACTCACTGCCTCAACCGTCTGATGCCGAGTCACCAATGGTAACAATTGTTGTTGTGCCCAGAGAGCGGTTCAGCTACAGCCAACAGTCTTTGGAAAGTGTCTACAGCGAAACAGATGACTATCCGTTCGAGCTGGTTTATGTTGATGGCGGCTCTTCGCCAACCACCAAGCGCTACTTAGAAGAGCAATCCCAGTTAAGGGGATTCAAGCTGATTCGGACTGAACATTACCTCTCGCCCAACCGGGCCAGAAACCTCGGCATCCAAGCCGCCAGCGGCAAATACATTGTCTTCGTTGACAATGATGTGTTAGTCATGCGGGGCTGGTTACAAAAGCTGGTTGAGTGTGCTGAAGAAACTGGGGCAACTGTCGTCGGTACACTAACCTGCATCGATAGTCCCGTGCATGAGGTGGTTCATAATGGTGGCGGTGAAACCCACATTGAAATCCATGCTGAAGGCAATAAAATTGCGCGCTACGCGATTCAAAAAAGCTATCTGGAAGGTAAGCGCGTTTCTAAAATTCCCGACCAATTGACCCGCGTCCAGTGTGAATTCGTGGAATTCCACACCGCCCTCGTTCGGAAAGCCTTTTTTGATCAGTATGGCTTACTGGATGAAGGATTACTGAGCACGCGAGAGCATATTGATCTCTGCTTGAGTGCAGCTAAAGTCGGCGGTACGGTCTACTGCGAACGGCAAAGCATTGTTACCTATATGACCGGCGCAGAATTTGATTGGTATGACTACACCTACTTTGCCCTGCGCTGGAGCGATGCTTGGGATTTGGCCAGCTTTGATCACTTCCGCCAAAAGTGGGATGTCGAAGAAGATTGGTACTTTGAGCGGCGCTATAACCGCCTGGGTCGTCGTCGCTATCGGGCTTTGATGCGTCCAATCATCAGCCGCTTCCCGTTTAAGGAGCAGCGGAATTGGTTTGCCGATTCGTTACAGGAGGTTGAACGTCCCATCAATAATTTGATCAGCGATATCTACGCCCGCCAGCACGAGTATGCTCGCCACAGCTTAGGCTTACGGCGAGAGCAGAAATTGAAACATGGCTTGAAGTTTGAGAAACCGGAAAGAAATCAGGAGATGGCTGAGTCAGCGACAAACTGAGCACTCCGTTAAAAGGATGTTTTAAAGGTCAAATTTGATCTGCCTGAAAATCTTTGATCCCCCTAAATCCCCCTTAAAAAGGGGGACTTTGAAACCCCTTCCCCCCTTTTTAAGGCTACCTTGTTCACACATCTCTGAATCAACCTCAAAATGCTGGATTTAGCCCCCCCATTCTGGGGGACTTTGAAGATTCCTATTCCCCCCAGAATGGGGGGATTTAGAGGGCGAAGAAAACGCAAACGCAGTCGGACTCGACTTGTGTGTACAAGGTAGCCTTTTTAAGGGGGTTGGGGGGATCTTCAAGATGGCAACGTAGCCCTAAAGCGTTGGTTAGCGTAGTAACAAACAATTCGATGAAAGATGAAAAAGATATTAAGGCTCTGCTGCCAGGAATCAGACGGATTCTGACCAAGTTCTGGCCGCAAATTCGCCAACGCAGACTCTTGATTTCAGGATCACTGCTGGCACTCTTAATTGAAACAGCTTTAAAGCTGTTGGAACCTTGGCCACTCAAATATGTTTTTGACTACATCATTATTCCGCAATCAAACTCAAGCCGTCCCAGCTCTGGTTTGCTGAGCGGCGTCAGCCCAATGATGATTTTGACCGGGGCAGCCCTGGCCATTGTCGCGATCGCCCTCCTGCGGAGCATTTTTGCCTACCTGAGCATCTATGGCATGTCCTTGGCGGCGATTCAAGTCTTAGCCGAGGTGCGAAGCAACCTCTATGGTCATCTGCAACGTCTTTCTCTCTCCTTTCACAACCAGTTTAGAAGCGGTGATTTAATTACCCGCGTGATCACCGATATTGAGAAGCTGCGCACGGTCACGATTAAAGCGGCGCTCCCCCTGTTGACCAATCTGATTGCAGTCGTCGGCATGGTCGGGGTGATGTTTTGGATTAACTGGGAGCTAGCTCTGATTGTCAGCGCTGTTTTTCCCTTGTTTGTGCTTGCTTCCTCTAATTTACTCGGCCGGATTCGGGATTTTGCCCGCCAGCATCGCAAGACCGAAGGCGCGATCGCCAACACCACCAGCGAAACGATTGGCGCAATCAAAATTGTCCAGGCTTTATTTCTGCACAATCTGTTTGAGCGGACGTTTTCGGAGCAGAACAACCAAAGCCTAAACGAAGGTGCAGAGTCGATGAAGCTCTCGACCCTGCTAGAAGGAACCGTCCAGGTGCTGATGGCGATCGCGATCGCCATGGTGCTGTGGCGCGGGTCGCAGGTGGTGCTGCAAGAGGGAATCACAGCCGGAGAGCTACTGGTTTTCATCAACTACCTAAAGGCCGCCTTTGAACCCGTGCGTGACCTGACCAAGCATTTTGGGCAAATTGCCAAAGCCACTGCCTCCGGGGAACGGGTGATTGACCTCTTAGACTACGAACCGAATGTGCAGAATCTGCCGGGAGCGAGGCCAGCCCATCCGTTTTTTGGGGCAGTCAGGTTTGAAAATGTCTCGTTTAGTTACGGGTCAGAGCGGGAGATCTTAAAAGATATCAACTTAGTGGTCGAACCGGGGCAACAAATCGCTGTGGTTGGGCCTTCTGGCAGTGGCAAGTCAACCTTGGCCAGCTTGATTCTGCGTCTGTATGACCCAACCGTCGGTCGGATTTTAATTGATGGTCAAGATATTCGGGAATACAAGCTGAAATCCCTGCGGCAACAAATTAGCGTTGTGATGCAAGACAGCGTTTTGTTTGCGGTCAGCATCCGCGAAAACATTACCTACGGGAAGTTGGGAGCCAGCGATCGCGAGGTGGAACAGGCGGCTCAGATTGCCAACGCCCACGACTTTATTATGGATTTGCCCCAAGGCTACGACACCATCTTGGGGGAACGTGGCGGCAAGCTTTCTGGCGGACAACGCCAGCGGATTGCGATTGCTCGGTCTGCGATCCGGCGATCGCCGATTGTGATTTTAGATGAGCCGACGACTGGCCTCGATAGCGCCAGCGAACGGTCAGTCAACGATGCCCTCAAGCGGTTAACCCGGGGCTGTACCACCTTCACGATTTCTCACAACCTAAAAGCCGTTGCAGAGGCTGACCAGATTCTCTTTGTCGAGCAAGGCAGCATCCGAGAGCGCGGCACTCACCAAGAACTGATCCAGTTGGGCAAACGATACGCCGCTCTTTATCAGTTACAAAACCCGATCCAATCTAATAGAAGTGATCTTCAGGGAGGACAATATGCCTTGGAAGTTTAATCAAATCCTGCCAGAATTGCCGCCCCAGTCTCTCGATACCCGTGTGATTTTAGTCCGGCATGGAGAGAGCACCTTCAATGCTCAAGCTCAGTATCAGGGCAGCAGTGACGAGTCGGTTTTAACGGAATCTGGTCGTCAGGCAGCTCAGCAGACGGGAAACTTTTTCGGTGAATTACAGATTGATGCCCTTTACACTAGCTCGCTCAAACGAGCAAAGGAAACGGCAAGTCAGATCCTCGGTGCCATGTTTCCAACGGTTCCACATCTGCCGCCCAATCAAGTGTATGTAACGAGCCAATTGCGAGAAATTGATTTACCGGCTTGGCAAGGATTGGCGCACAAATTTGTGCAGGAAAATTTTCCGGCCGACTATTGCTGCTGGAAACAACGTCCGCACGAGTTTGAGATGATGTCTCCAGAAGGGATTTGCTTTCCAGTTCTGGATCTGTACGATCGGGCACAACAGTTTTGGCAAACAGTTATATCCAGGCATATTGGACAAACAGTATTAATTGTCAGCCACGCTGGCATGAATCGAGCCTTGATCAGCACTGCTTTAGGCCTCTCACCTGCCTATTACCATGCGTTGCAACAATCAAATTGTGGGGTCAGTGCTCTGAAGTTCTCTCAGGGAGACTGGCAGAAGGCTCAACTCGAAGCTTTGAATCTAACCATGCATTTGGGAGCCAACTTACCGCAGCCAAAAGGGGGAGACCGAGGGGTACGGCTCTTACTCCTGCCCTCAACCATCTGGGCAAATCAAGTTCAGCCGGTGACTGATTTCTTGGCAGATGTGCCGATTCAATTGAGCCTATCTGGAGCCTGCCTAGATGCATCAGCGATCGCCGAGCAAATCCTCCAGCCCCATCCGGAAGCGGTTCATTTGCAGGTTTTACGGGAGGATTTTTCAGAACTGTGGCAGCAGGCGATCATGGCTCGTCAAGTCGAGAATGATCCTTGCGATCGCTTAATGACCGGGCTAGTAATCGCGCCGGAGCATTCCTTGCGACACTTAATTGGCAGAGTAGTCGGACTGGAAGCCAGCCAGCTTGACTCACTGCAACTACAACCTGGAACAATCAGCATTCTTCACTATGCGGCGGCAGAGATCACACCAATACTCCAAACCATGAATTTGGCACCAAGTCAGCTTGCCGGGTCTTTAGGCTTATCTTTGGCAGAAGTTGCTGTGGTCTGAGAAAAGTCTCTACTCACCCAGCTTGAATCAGCAACGTTAATTTTTCAATCAATTCACACAGGGAGATTATCCATGCTTTATCGCGAATTTGGCACAACCGGTTGGAATGTTTCGGCGATCGGAATGGGCACTTGGAACATTGGTAATCAGTGGGGCGAAGTCGATGATGCGACTGCCCTCGCAACAGTCCAAATCGCCTTTGAACACGGCGTCAATCTATTTGATACGGCTGAAGCCTATGGGATTCCGCAGGGTCTATCGGAAGAGCGTTTAGGGATGGCCCTGAAAGGTGTTCGCGATCGGGCCTATATCATTACCAAAATTGGCAGTTGGGGACGGCGCAATAATGAGGAACTGCCCAAAAGTGTCGATACAATCCGGCTCTGTATGCAGGCTTCCCTCTATCGGTTACGGACTGATTGGGCAGATGCAGTCCTCTGTCATGAAGGTGATATTGAAGATCCGGGCATTTATTTAGAAGCCTTTGAACACCTGAAAGAACAAGGCTATCTGCGAGCCTACGGGATATCGACCAATAGCTTTGAAGTCCTGAAACGGTTTAACGTCAACCATACGTGCAGCATTGTCGAGTTTGACTATTCTTTGCTGAATCGCAAAGCCGAAGCCCAAATCCTGCCCTACTGCCAGGAGCACGGAATTGCCGTTTTAGCCCGCGGGCCGCTGGCTCAGGGGCTGCTGTCTGGCAAATACTCTGGCGATACCGTCTTTTCTGACACCATTCGCTCCAAGTGGCACAAAAATGAAGCCAAACAGTCAAAACTGAACCGGGATATGGCAGCAGTGACAGCGCTCAAACAAAGCTTACCCACCGGATTAGAGATGGCAACCGCCGCCCTTCGCTTTGTCACCTCTCATCCAGCCCAGCCGGTTGCGATTCCAGGGGCTAAATCTGCCCAGCAAGCTGCGATCAATGCGCAAGCAGGTGAGATGCTGCTGACCGTTGCAGAAAGAAATAACCTTCTGCTCAGCCTAACTCCGCCCGTGGCGGCAGTTCACTAACCGCTGAGCCTATGATTCTATTTACTGACTTGGCAGGAGCAACTCAGGTCAGCCCTCAAGAAGTCCGGATCGACCACAGCCCTGGGTTATCATTCTCCCTGCCAAGTCCCAGAAATTTTGAAGTTGCCCAAGCTCAAAATGCCACTCCCCGTCCCATTGGCAATTTACCCCTAGTCTCTGAACTTTCAGTTCCAAAGACACTGCCAATCTCGAATTCAATTTACCGACCTCCTCAGAATGATATTCCAGAATCATTTCAGCCCACCTCCAAGCTGGAAGGAGAAGTTATTTTTACGGGTGTCGGAATAGGAGGTGAGATCAAAACAGGGAATCAACCCCGTCAAAATCATCTCACAGTCGGCAGTCGCGTCCGTTTGAATTTTGATACCAGCTTTAGGGGAGAAGATCGGTTAAGAGTTCGCCTCCAATCAGTCAATACTCCCAAATTAGAAGAAGCAACTGGAACTGACATGGCGCGGCTGGCTTTCCAAGGAGACAGCCAGAATCAATTTGAGTTAAGCCGTTTAGAGTATGTTTTACCTGTCAACAAACAGGCAACTTTGTACGTTGAAGCGATCGGCGGCAGCCTGAACGATTTTGCCGACACCCTCAACCCTTTGCTGACGGGTAGCGGCGCTGGCTCAATTTCGCGTTTTGGTCAGCGCAACCCGATTTTTCGGCAAGGCGGAGGCACTGGGATCGGACTAGAATACGAATTTAATCCAGTCCTCCGTCTGACCGTTGGCTATCTAGCTGATGGGGCTGAAGATCCTAATCAAGGCTTTCTGGGCCAAGAATCCTATGCCGCGATTGGGCAGCTTACCTTCAAGCTGAAACCAGATATCAAGTTGGGCGCAACCTATGTCTATTCCTACAATGGTCTAGATACGGGTACAGGCAGCCAACTAGCCAACGATCCTTTTGCTGAACAAAGTGCAGCGATTTCTGCCCACTCGCTGGGATTTCAGTCTACGATTCGTCTAAACCGGATGATTACCTTGGGAGGCTGGCTGGGATTTACGCAAGCCGACGCGATCGACCTACCAAACCAACCCACCGCCAAAATCATCAATTGGGCGACGACCTTAGCCTTTGCAGATCTTGGCGGCGAGGGAAACTTACTCGGTTTCGTTGTGGGGCAACCGCCCAAGGTGTTTGCCAACGATTATGAAGGCGGCGGCGAAAGAACCATCGACCCCAATACCTCCCTCCATTTAGAAGCTTTCTATCGATATCAAGTCACTGACAACATTGCCATTACCTCTGGGCTAATGATGATCGTGAACCCTGAACAAAATAGCAGCAATCAACCAATTTATGTTGGGGTAATGCGGACAACATTTAGTTTTTGAGCTATGAGTGTGCAACAAGCAACCTTGAGATTAGAGAACTAGTGGATTGTCAGAATAAATTTTGTGAGTTTGAGCGACAATGGAACAAGAGCCGAAAAGTTTCTTTTTCATTGTCGCAGGAACTAAGCATGGGCAAACGCTATATTGTTCGATTAAGTGATGAAGAACGGCAGCAACTTCAAGCCATGGTGACAACGGGTAAAGCCGTTGCTTACAGAATTAAACACGCGAATATTCTGCTCAACATTGATGTCAATGGACAAGCGTGGAGCGATGAGCAAGCTGCAACCGCCTTTCACTGTCATCGCAATACCGTTGCCAACCTGCGACAACGATTTGTTGAGCAAGGATTAGCTGCTGCTTTGGAACGCAAACCGAGTCAAACTGCACCTCGAAAACAGCTCTGTGATGGAGAAGCAGAGGCAAAACTGATTGCTTTGCGCTGTAGTCAACCGCCGTCGGGACAAGCGCGGTGGACATTACGCTTACTTGCCGATAAAGCAGTAGAGCTAGAAATCGTGCCTGCCATCAGTTATGAAACGGTACGCCAAGTGCTGAAAAAAACGAACTGAAGCCGCATTTGCGACAAAGGTATGTGATTCCACCGGAGCAGAATGCTGAATTCGTCGCACATCTCGAAGATGTTTTAGAGGTGTATCACTTGGCGTATGACCCAAAGTGCCCAGTCATCTGCATGGATGAGCAACCCGTACAATTGGTCAAAGAAACTCGCATCTTTCTGCCTGCTAAACCGGGACATCCCAAAGCCATTGATTTTGAATATGAGCGCAACGGCACAGCCAACATTTTCTTGTTTACAGAACCGTTAGTCGGTTGGCGCAAAGTGCTCGTGAGTGAGCATCGCACGGCGGTAGACTGGGCAGTTGAAATTGAACGCTTGCTGAGCGAGGACTATGCAAATTGTCCGAAGATCAAACTGGTATGTGATCAGTTGAACATTCATAAACTTGCTTCACTCTACCAAGCCTTTCCCCCTGCTGTCGCACGGAGTCTGGTTGAGCGATTAGAGATTCACTACACCCCGAAGCATGGCAGTTGGTTGAATATTGCTGAAAATGAACTTTCCGCTTTGACTCGGCAATGCTTAGATCGTCGCATTCCAGATCGTCAGACTCTAGAACGAGAAACAACGGCTTGGTACAATCAGCGCAATCAATCCCAGAAGTCCGTGGATTGGCAGTTCACTACTGCTGATGCTCGTGTCCGCTTGAAGCGTCTTTACCCACAATTAGAAAATTGACAATCCACTAGGCTTTAGGTTTACTGTATAAAAACCACCAGAGTTCAAGTCCAATCAATATCAATTAGAACTGTTAGAGACCGCCTGTTGTAACTGATCTGCAGTCAAAGACTTGATGAAATTAACACCGAAGGGCTGGGGAACCAACGTTTGCACATAGGTCTGGTTCAGATAGGGAAGATATTGCTGCTGATTGGCAAGATGGCTGTGAAAGAAGGCTATGCTCACTGCTTTCAAGGAAGGGCGGGCCAGCTGCGGATCCGGTCCAATCAAATCCGCTGGCACCGGCAAGCCACCTTGAGAATCATCGCCCCCTAAGAAGGAGAAGTGAGTTCCTCCCTTCAAGATGAACAGATATTTGTCAGTAGTAGTCAGCCAGGTAAAGGGGGATATTTGCCCTGGTATAGGAGGGGCAAATATATCGTCACTGCCCGATATCAGCATGGTCGGAACCTTGATTTGGCTCATGCCCAATTGCCCAAAAATAATACTTGTCAGGGGGTTGATCGCAATGACAGCTTTGACCCGAGGATCCCCTAAATTACCATTGGTCACAGGCACATTGTTGATGGTTTTAGGAGCGTTATACAACTGACATTCAAACACCAACGACAGATTGAAAGTGAGAATCAACTTCTCGAAATTCGATTGTGAGCACTGCTGTTGGATTTCTGGAAAATTAATGGGTGCGCCAGCACTGGCCAAGACTGTGTATCCCCCTAATGATTGTCCAATAAGCCCTACTTGTTGAGGGTCAACCTGTTTGAAAAGAGGATTTGACTGGACTTTTTGCTGCAGGTCATCAAGTAATAAAGTAATCCCTCTGGGGCGACCCAAGAGCGCAGCAGCAATATTTACATCAGAGGGTCCCTTTGCTGCCAGGAAACCAGTTACCCACTGCGTATCGGTGCCAGGAAAGGTGGGCACGACCACGACAAAACCATAGGAGGCCAAATGTTCTGCCAGATAGGCAAAGGTGGCTCGATTGGACGCGAAGCCGTATGCAATTACGATCACCGGAGCTGGGGCACTCAAGCCCCTGGGAAAATAGTAATCTACTGGAACCGGTTCGACAATCCCAAGAGCCTTGCCATCGACATTCAGGGTTTGCTTGGTCCATTGGTTGGGGCCAGGCTTTGTCAGATCAAGCAGGGATGGAGGTAGCGAACTAAGGCTAGATTTTGCCAGTTGCTGAATCTCGTTAAGAATCAGTCCACGATTGCGTAATTTTTGATTAATGGTTGAAACCGCCTTAAAGGACAGTTGTCCATCAATTTGCATCGTTGGGCTGGGAAATTGACGAATTACATCCAGCACGGTGAATCCTTTCGGGTTGGCCGCAGCTTGGACGAATGCCGTCACTAGGGCAGTTTGACCGTTTTGATTATCTTGAGTTTTTAATAACTCTCCCAGAGCCTGGAAGATAATTGTCCCCGTTTGGCTTTTCGAGAACTGAGAAACTGTCGTGGGTGAGATCTCAAAGCTCTCCTGTAACAGCGATCTAAAATCCGTCAGATATTCCTTTGGTGCCAACTGGGCATAGGCAGCCAAGTTGCTACTCAATTGACCAGTTTGGGCAAAGGTAGACAGGTCACTTACCTGCACATTGACCGCCAGCCCTTCAAAACTCAAGGTGATCTGATCTGCTGCTAGGGTTGGAGTTGCCCAGAGGCTAAACATCAGTCCTAGCCCAGAGAACCACTTCAGGTGGGAGCGTGATTTCCCTTTAGGGAGGCAGAGCCATCGTGATTGAACGGCAGGCATACCTGGGGCATAGGCTGCCTCTGAGGCTACAGGACAATTTAAATCTGCGGAATTGGGCGCTTGAGGGATCAAAGTAACTCTCTAGACGGTATTCAAAATTCAAAAAGGGCTATCAGGAGACAATATAGACTAATTCAGTCCACAATTTTTGGTTTTTAAGTTGCGAATGTGCAACTGGCGGCTTTGATAGTAGAGGATTAGATTTTAGGTCTACTGTATAAAAACCACCAGAGTTCGAGCCCAATCAATGCTGCACCGCCGAGAGTTATTCCCAATCTGAGGGGGATCGGCTGATCAATCTGTCTGAACTGGGTTGCCAAAGGCAGAGGGTTGGAGGCTGAAGCAGAGTGTGATGGATTGAGAAGCATCATACTCAAGAGCAAGCTGGAACCGAATAGAACACCAAAAATTTTACGTTGCATGGATTAGCCTCCTCAACTGCTGAAGCGGGGGCGAAAGTTGCGTAACCGGAGCGCATTTGTAACCACTGAAACCGAGCTAAAGGCCATCGCTGCTCCGGCAATGATTGGGCTGAGCAACCAGCCAAAGATAGGATACAAAATCCCGGCCGCCAAAGGAATTCCAGCCATGTTATAGATGAAAGCAAAAAACAGATTTTGGCGAATGTTTCGCATCGTCGCTCGTGAAAGCTGAATCGCCGTTAAGATACCCTGCAAGTCTCCAGAGATTAGGGTGATATCACTGGCGGCGATCGCCACATCCGTCCCCGTGCCGATCGCAATTCCGACATCAGCTTGAGCCAAGGCTGGCGCATCGTTAATGCCATCTCCCACCATCGCCACAACTTTGCCAGCGGCTTGCAGACTGCGAATGGCGGCGGCTTTTTGGTCGGGGCGGACTTCGGCTAAAACGTTGCTAATCCCGACTTGGGCAGCGATCGCCGCCGCAGTGGCAGCATGATCTCCGGTTAGCATCACCACTTCTAGCCCTAGCCGCTGGAGGGCGCTCACCGTGGCGGCTGAACTAGGTTTGAGGGAATCGGCAATCCCAATCATCGCCTGGATTTGCCCATCCACCGCCAGCCAGACGACCGTTTTGCCCACCGCTTCTAGGGCGGCTTGGCGAGTTTGGAGGGGTGCGATATCAATTCCCAACTCAGTCAGCCAAGTTTCTGTTCCAAGCTCTACCCAGTGCCCCGCTACTTTGCCTTGGACGCCACTGCCCGCGATCGCCTCAAACTGTTCTGCCTCAACTAGTCGCACCTGCTGGGCTTGGGCGTACTGGAGGACGGCGGCGGCTAGCGGATGCTCAGAATTGTGCTCGACTGCGGCGGCCAGTTGCAATAGCTTGATTTCGTTGCCATTGGCCGTACCATAGCGGGTGACAAAATCGGTCACAGTCGGCTTGCCCTGGGTGAGGGTGCCCGTTTTGTCCAAGACAAGGGTTTGAATTTTGTGGGCTAACTCAAGGCTCTCCGCCCCCTTGATTAAAATGCCGTACTCTGCTCCCTTACCTGTGCCGACCATAATTGAGGTTGGGGTGGCCAAGCCAAGGGCGCAGGGGCAAGCAATAATCAGCACTTCCACCATTGTGATCAGGGCGAGGGTGACATTGCCGACCAGGTTAAACCAAATCACAAAAGTGGCGATCGCCACAGCAATCACAGCGGGGACAAACCAGCCTGTCACCTGGTCGGCCAAGCGCTGAATTGGCGCTCTTGAGCCTTGAGCCTGCTGCACCAGGATGACAATTTGCGCCAGAAACGTATCTTTGCCAATTCGGGTGGCCCAAAACTGAAAGCTGCCGGTTTGGTTGATTGTGGCTCCAATCACTGGGTCGCCCGCTTGCTTTGTGACGGGCACGCTTTCGCCCGTGACCATCGCTTGATCGACGGTGGAGGAGCCGCTAATCACTTCTCCATCGACCGGAATTTTTTCGCCCGGCCGCACCAAAATGACATCCCCTAGCTGCACTTCGGCGATCGCCAGATCAAGTTCTACGCCATCGCGGATTACGCGCGCCGTTTTTGCCTGTAAACCAACCAGTTGGCGAATGGCAGCAGAAGTTTCACTTTTAGCTTTGCTCTCAAACAGTTTGCCTAGCAAGATTAGGGTTGTTACCACCGCCGCCACTTCGTAATAGACATGCACCGTTAATCCTTGAGCGGTCAAAAAGTCAGGAAACACAGTCACAAATAGCGAATAAGCGTAGGCGGCGATCGTGCCCAGCGCAATCAGAGTATCCATTGTGGCGGCATGATGCTGGAGGGCTTTCCAAGCATTCACGTAAAAAGATTGACCCGCCCAAAACAGGACGGGGGCAGTCAGAATGGCCTGCAACCAATTGTTATGCAGCAAAATTGGGATAAACGGGAGATGCAGCCCAGTCATGGCGGGCAGTGAGCCAAGCACTAGCACCGTACTGATGGCGGCTCCAAACCAAACTCGTCGCTGTAAATCCCGCTCTTCGAACTGGCGAGCCGTAGTGTCATCTTCCGGCTCGAATAAATTGCGATCGGAGACAGGCTCAGCCTGATACCCAGCCGCCGCGATCGCCGCTTGCAGGTTAGACAAACTGGTTTGACGAGGGTCATAGGTGGCGATCGCCTGCTCCGTCGCAAAATTGACCGTGCTTTGGCTCACTCCCGGCACTGCCTGGATCGCCGTTTCGATCGCCTTGGCGCAGGCGGCGCAACTCATGCCCCTCAGTTTGAGCGTGACCTTCGTCATCGGAGTTTAAGCAACGGTGTAGCCCGCGGCGGAGATGGTGGCTTTAACAGTTTCAGGCAGAGCTTGAGTCTCAATCCTGACCTGTTTAGTTTGGAGATTTGCTTCTACTTGGGCAGTCGGGTCAAGGCTGTTAACCGCTTTGGTAATCGTTTCAGCGCAGGCAGCGCAAGCCATATCTGGGATAGTCAGTTGGAGAGTCATTGGGCGATCGGCAGTCAAACTGCCCTCCTGAAGGAATTAATTCCATTCTGAAGTCTCTAGCCAACTAGAGAGTCAAGGGTATCTTTCAAGATTTAGTCGAATTGAGTCAGCAGCCAACCCGTTTAGCAAGATTTCGATAACTCCCAGCAAAAATCCAATATCTCTGATCCTGCTTGATTTCCTAAATTTCGCAATCCCAGACCCGCTAAGATTGGCGCTAGACTTGAGCAATGGTGGAAATTTCAGGTCAACAGCGCTATTCTCGCTTTCGTAAACTACTCGGCTATCTTCGTCCCCATTGGCGCATCACCAGCCTCGGCATTTTGGCCCTGTTTGTGGTGAATGGGCTGGGTGCTTACTTGCCACTACTGCTCAGCAAAGCCATTGATGAGCTAGAAATTGCCTTTGATTTTAATCGGGTTGTCTTTCACGCCCTAGTGCTGCTGGGACTGGCTTCCATCATGTGGGTGATTCGGATGGCCTCGCGGGTTTTGCTGTTTGGCACTGGGCGACAGGTTGAGTTTGACCTCAAGCAGAAAATTTTTGAGCATCTGTTGACCCTAGAGCCAGCTTATTTTGCTCGCAATACGGCTGGCGACCTAATTAGCCGCTCTACCAGCGATGTTGAAAACATCCGGCGGCTGGTTGGGTTTGCAGTCCTGAGCTTGGCCAATACAATTTTTGCCTATGCCTTTAGGATGCCCCTGATGCTGGCGATCGATCCAGGTTTGAGCTTAGCGGCGATCGCCGTTTACCCGCTGATTTTAATTTTGGTGCAAATGTTCAGCGATCGCCTGCGCGACCAGCAGCAGGAGGTACAGCAATCGCTCTCGAATATCAGCGAACTGATCCAAGAAGACATGAGCGGGATTGCGCTGATTAAAATCTATGCCCAAGAAGCCAACGAGCGGCAAGAATTTCGGCACTTGAGTCATGCTTTGCTGGTAGCCAATTTGATGCTGGCTAAAACCCGCAATATTTTATTTCCGCTGTTAGGGGGGCTGGCTAGCATTAGTCTACTGGTACTGGTTTGGTTTGGCAGCCGAGCGATCGCCAGTGGGGCAATTAGCATTGGCAATTTTTTGGCCCTGCAACTGTTGATTGAGGGATTAATTTTTCCGACTGCTCTGCTGGGGTTTACGATTACCGCCTACCAGCGGGGTGAAGTAAGTATTGACCGAATTGAAGCAATTTTGCTGGCTCAACCGCAAGTTGATGATGCGCCAACTGCTATGTCGCTGACCCAACCCCAGGGGAGGTTGACGGCGAAGCAACTCACCTTTCAGTATCCCGAAATGGCTACCCCCGCCCTCGACCAGCTCAGTTTTGAGATTGAGCCGGGTGAAATGGTGGCAATTGTTGGCCCGGTCGGGTCAGGAAAATCGACCTTGGCCAATGCGCTGCCGCGACTGCTGGATATTGCCCCGAATCAACTGTTTCTAGATGGCATCGACGTGACTCAAATTCGGCTGTCAGACCTGCGAGCGGCGATCGCCTACGTGCCGCAAGAAAGCTTTTTGTTTAGTACCAGCCTCAAAAATAATATTCGCTACGGCGCCCCCTTGACCGAGCAACCCGCCGTTGAGTCCGCCGCCCAGCAGGCTCAGATTCACCCAGAAATTCTCAACTTTCCGGCTACCTACGAAACAATTGTTGGTGAACGGGGAATTACCCTGTCAGGCGGACAGCGGCAGCGGACGGCTTTAGCCAGAGCTTTACTGGTGGACGCGCCGATTTTAGTTTTGGATGATGCCCTCTCTAGCGTTGACAACCAGACCGCCACCGAAATTTTGGCTGGGCTATCACAGGGCACAACTCGCAAGACGGTCGTGTTTATTTCCCATCAGCTTTCCGCCGCCGCGATCGCTGATCGGATTTTTGTCATGGATCAAGGCGCGATCGTTCAGATGGGCACTCATACGTCGCTGCTGACCCAACCCGGACTTTATCAAACCCTGTGGAATCAGCAAAAGCTAGAGGAAATCCTCAACGAGTCGTGATCGATGGAATATGGGTTTAAGCAAGCAGCACTGAAACAAGTTGGGCTGAATTCCAGACCTTTCGGTAGTGGGGGCCCTGGTTAGCAAATAGCTATCAATGTCGCGTAACGGGCGTTCATCTGTTGTGATTTATGTTATCTTTTCATTCAGCAGGTAATTGTGCTTGCTCTCTAGGTACTTAAACCGTTTAGGGATATAGGAGGTGATGCCCATGCAAGATAGTAGTAAACGTTTGGGTCATCAACTCGCAATGAGCCGGCTGAGCGCCGGGGCTGTTCTCTAGCCGTTAGCTTGGCCGACCAAGTTAACGCTGGGATTCCTCCCGGCAGTCTGGTTGCGAGATGATGATCCGCTACACCGCTCTTAACTTGATGAATTTGGTAGCTTGTTCTATCAGGTTTGTCTTTAGTTAAGAGCGGATAGTTTTTTAAAACAGAAGCAGGGCAGCAACTGCTCTACCAGCGCCAGTGAGACCGACCTTTCCAAAACACACCAACGGTCAAACCGACCAATAGGTTTTGGTCAAGACTAAACAGCACCACTGGCAGCGGTCTGAAGATTAGTAACGCCACCATCAACGTCAGCACCAAACATAGTATGAGTGCCCACAGGGTTGAAGCGTAAATCGGCCCTGGTGAAAACACTGTTTCTAACAAATAAACTGCCAGCGCCCCCAGCCCACAGTAGAGCAGCAAGAATAATATCACCGCAAGCTGATGGTCAACGATCGCTGTCAGCACCCGATCCAGAGGTTGAGAATAAATAGACCCATAGCCGATCGCCGCATCAAAAATTTTGGCAATTAAGACGGTGACTACTGCGGTTAAAAACAGCGATCGCCAGGGCAAAAACTTCCAGTTGCGTAAGGGGTTTCCCATCTTGGTTATTCTCTAAGCAATCACAAAATTGACCAGTTTACCGGGCACTAGAATCACCTTTTTTAGCTGCTTCTCGCGGGCAGATTGTTCTAATCAGGTGGGAGAGAAGCGGCGATCGCTCTGCCTGAACTGGGACATCTGGTAATCATCACCCATCAACAAACAGTTTAGCTGTTGGAGAAAGCCGACATGCTTTCTGCCTCTTAGGTAGTCTACTGGTTAATATTCAGCCCCGCCCATTGTGCCGTAGTCCGCTTGATTGCTTAATTCAACCAAGCCGTCAAGTCAGACAATTGGGAAAAGTCTAGCAGCGCTTCAGCAAGGGCTTCAAGCTGGTAGAGAGATAAGGATCGGATTTGAGCTTGTTGGTCAGAGGGCACATTGCCAATGCGTCGAGCCAGTTGACGAAGGACGACAGATTGCTCACCTTCAAGTTTGCCCTCAGTTCTACCCATCATTCTGCCCCGCTGCTCCCCTTCAGCAATGCCCTCTTCTAGTGCTTCCTGATAAACCTTGGTTTGTTTAAGTTCACTTAAGCCCAACATACTTTCAATAGCCTCACGACTCAAGGACGGAAACTTGTAGATCACGATTGTCTCTATCAACTCAATTATGGCTGTAAACTTAGCATCTGTTTTAGCAAGGGGCTGAGTCTTTGCCAGTAATGCTTTGGCTTTGGGGATGGCATCGATGGGATCTGCCACAATCAGTTGCATCAGCCCAATCCCCACCGATGCCGTTGATGCATCCCTCAAGTCCTCCAGATAAACCCGATGCACCTGATCGCTGTTCAGATTAGCGCGATACAAGTTTTGGTTTGTGGGTTCAATACTGCGAGCCGGAAAGATAACCACAGCTTGCCAGTCGACGGTTTGAGGATGTAGATCCAGGTAGAGATAAATTTCAGCAAAAAAGCGTTGATAGAACGTTGGGTCGCGCTGAAATTGAATTTCCGTGAACCAAACAGTTTGGTCAAGCGCATCCGGCTTCGGCAAAAATACGCCATCGAGCCGAAAGGCAACCTGCTTAATTTCAACCGACCGAAACTCATACCCCTGAGCTAAGTCAGGCGATCGCCCCAGTAGCTCAAACAAAAGGCCAGGATGAGCATGAAAAATGCGAAAGAAAATGGAATCGGTTTTCAAGCAGAGCGATCGCCTTGCAACCAAGCGGTCAGGTCAGACAACTGGGAAAAATCTAGCAGCGCTTCACCCAAAGCCTCAAGCTGAGGTAGAGTTAGCGCCTGAACTTGAGCCTCAACGTCTGAGGGCAAGGGGCCGAGCCGCCGCGCTAAGAGGCGCAGAACCAGCGATCGCTCTCCTTCGGTTCTGCCCCGCTGTTCCCCTTCGGTGATCCCTTCCTCACGCCCTTCTTGAAGTGCTTCCTGATAAACCTTGGTTTGTTTAAGTTCACTTAAGCCCAACATACTTTCAATGGCCTCACGACTCAAGGACGGAAACTTGTAGATCACGATTGTCTCTATCAACTCAATTATGGCTGTAAACTTAGCATCTGTTTTAGCAAGGGGCTGAGTCTTTGCCAGTAATGCTTTGGCTTTGGGGATGGCATCGATGGGATCTGCCACAATCAGTTGCATCAGCCCAATCCCCACCGATGCCGTTGATGCATCCCTCAAGTCCTCCAGATAAACCCGATGCACCTGATCGCTGTTCAGATTAGCGCGATACAAGTTTTGGTTTGTGGGTTCAATACTGCGAGCCGGAAAGATAACCACAGCTTGCCAGTCGACGGTTTGAGGATGTAGATCCAGGTAGAGATAAATTTCAGCAAAAAAGCGTTGATAGAACGTTGGGTCGCGCTGAAATTGAATTTCCGTGAACCAAACAGTTTGGTCAAGCGCATCCGGCTTCGGCAAAAATACGCCATCGAGCCGAAAGGCAACCTGCTTAATTTCAACCGACCGAAACTCATACCCCTGAGCTAAGTCAGGCGATCGCCCCAGTAGCTCAAACAAAAGGCCAGGATGAGCATGAAAAATGCGAAAGAAAATGGAATCGGTTTTCAAGCAGAGCGATCGCCTTGCAACCAAGCGGTCAGGTCAGACAACTGGGCAAAATCTAGCAGCGCTTCACCCAAAGCCTCAAGCTGAGGTAGAGCCAGCGCCTCAACTTGAGCCTCAACGTCTGAGGGCAAGGGGCCGAGCCGCCGCGCTAAGAGGCGCAGAACTAGGGATCGCTCTCCTTCGGTTCGGCCTTTCTGCTCACCTTGCTGCAATATTTCCTGATACCAGGGCGATTCTCTAAGGACTGTCATATCCCACCTGACGATTTGAGCCACTAATTCAGTCTCCATCACAAAACTAGCAAAAAAAGCCAGCAGCGGTTCCATCTGAGATAACTGTTCATCTTGACGCAGCACTGCTAAGGCCCTTCTGACTACAGGTTCCTCACCCCCACCTTTGAGGATGGGCACAAAGGGCATCAGCGTATTCAGCGATCGCTCAAACACAAGCTCAGCCTCAACCTCCCAGAGATTAATCACCCGAAAATCCTGCCGTACCTGTAGTCCTAAAAAGTCAGACTCAAAGCGATCGCAAATCGTCACGGCTGCCGCAGGCGGAAGAATATTGATCAAAATCGGCAGCGTGGGCAGACCATAGCGTTCTTCAGCTAGGGCAGCATAAGCTCTCATCCGCAGAGGCATCTTGGCAGAGTAGCGAAGCTGAATTTCATTCAAGATCAGGAATTCGCCAGCACTGGGACTAAATGCCTTGATCAAAACATCGCTTTCAGGACTGACCCATTGAAATTCAGCATTTAGGATCTCTAGCGGGACAACATCATCGGCTTGAGCAACCCATTTAACCCAAGCCTCAGGCGCGAGACTAATCAGTCGTTTAGAGCCAATATCAGCAGATTTTGCCACAATCAAAACCGAAGGGAGTGCAGATCAGACTTGATGAGGTCAAACCTAGAGACAAGAGCGATCGCCAGGGCAAAAACTTCCAGTTGCGTAAGGGGTTTCCCATCATGGTTACTCTCTAAGCAATCACAAAATTGACCAGTTTACCGGGCACTACAATCACCTTTTTTAGCTGCTTTCCTTTTTGCGGCCGTGTCGCTCAAATAAGGTAGGAGAAAAGAGGCGATCGCTCTGCCTGAACTGAGATATCTGATGATCATCATCCATCAACAGACAGATTGACAGTTTAGCCGTTGGAGAAAGCCGACATTCTTTCTGCCTCTTAGGTAGTCTACAGGTTAACATTCAATTAATATTCAGTTAATATTTAGCCCCGCCCATTGTGCCGTATTCTTCTATTTGGAATATGGCTATTTGTTCTCCTAAATTTCCTACGCAGGCAATGTAGTGTTTTGTAAAAGTTGATTGCTAAAGATGCAATTAGTAATATAGTCTTTCAGCAAAGTTTGATGATTTTTTCTTAGCCGAGGTTATGAAAAACTCATTTGGGGGTGTGTTCGTGGAAACTTTGTATCCAACCTGTTTTTGAATTAAGGATAAAACCTCTTATGAGTCAGGCTATGACGTTACAGAAATTGGTGCTGATCGCAGCCAGTCGCTATAAAACGGCAATCTTCAGCCCAAACTTGCTCAGAAGTTAGAGCACAAAAAAGTTTTTCTTACAATCCATCGTAACTCCACTCAGTTAAGGTTGGTGCTACTACACTGTGGTCAATCTCTGGGCTGGCAGGGCTAAGTTTTGCTAATTTTATTGGGAAAATCTCGCACCGCTCAGGGCGGGATAACAGCCGGAATTTACCCTCTGGATTCATCCCACTGTTTCAATATACTCTGTCAAGTAAAAAAGACTGAAACACTTGCTACTTCAAGCTTGAAGTGCATCTGAGCAATTTCTCTATTAAGGAATTTTAACGCTATGGCTACGACCCCTACCCCTGATGATGACCAACTTCTAGGCACATCTGGAAATGACAATATCAATGGACTGGCTGGGAACGACCTGATCCAAGGTTTAGGCGGGAACGACAACCTCTTTGGGGAAGCAGGGAACGATACGTTAGAGGGGGGAGAAGGCGATGATTATTTAGCGCCAGGCACCGGAACTGATCGCGTGATTGGGGGAGCGGGGAGCCAAGACCTGCTGGAGATCGATAATCGCAACGACACAGCCG
>JAHHGS010000111.1 GCA_019359715.1 Aphanocapsa sp. GSE-SYN-MK-11-07L
CTGCCTTTCATTAAGATAGGGCAATATTGAACGGAGTTTCTCTGTCAGTTTTGAGTTATCCTCCATGCCTCAATAATAGTTCTCTAAACTCGCAGAGTTGTAAACCTTATTTCGTGACAAGCCCTTATCTTCTAATGAGTTGTGTATGAGTTGGTGGAGGGTGAGTATCGCAGCAGGGAGAGCCGTACTGAATGTCAGAGATCGGGTTAGGAGTTGGGCGTTGTCAGGTGATGAGTGATAACGAGTTGCAGGAGCAGTTAGCGTGGTTTGATGAAGCGGACGATCGCTATCTCACGTCAGAGGAACGAGCAACTCTAGAACAACAACGCGCAGATCTACAGCGGCAACGGGCTGAAAATGAACGGCAACGGCGAGAAAAACTAGAGGCATTTTTGCGATCGCAGGGCTTTGACCCTGACCATCTGCCTGAAGAGTAGGCACAATTGCTCTTCTCATTGACGACAGACACCAACGCATCACCAAAGAACAGGATAAGATAGAAACCTGATGTTCTGAAATCAATTCCTCACATTTGTAATATTTGCGGAGCCTTGCTATGCAGATCGCTGATACGACTCCTATCCTCAGCCTCCCAGACCATACGCAACTGCCAGAGTCCGACGGTACTTTCGTGAAAAATTTCCAGGAACATCCTCAAAGCATTCTCCTCACCACTTCGATTCAGCCCCTCCTTGATACTCGCCATCCCGACGGACACTATGCGATCGGGCAAGACTGTGGCATCTACTGGCGGTTGACGGAGCCACCGGAGCGGGGTGCAGAAGCACCTGACTGGTTCTATGTCCCTGATGTGCCACCGTTGTTGGATGGGCAGATGCGCCGTTCCTATGTCATGTGGAAGGAGATTATTGCGCCGTTGATTGTGATTGAGTTTGTATCGGGGGATGGATCTGAGGAGCGAGATCGGACTTCCCCATTGAGTAGTGAAGCGGCGAAAGCGGGAAAGTTTTGGGTATACGAACAGGCAATTCGTGCGCCGTTCTATGCGATTTATGAGGTGGAAAATGCGGCGGTAGAAGTATATGAACTGGTGGCGAATTGCTATCAGCAATGCAGTCCGAATGATCGAGGGCATTACCCGATCGCGCCTTTGGGAGTGGAGTTAGGAATATGGCAGGGACGCTTTGGGAATCAGATACTGCCGTGGTTACGCTGGTGGGACAGTGCAGGAGTATTATTGCCGACGGGGAATGAGCGGGCAGAACAAGAGCGACAACGGGCAGAACGAGGGGAACAACAAGCGCAATTGGAGCGGCAACGCGCAGAGCAAGAGCGACAACGGGCTGAAACTGAGCGACAGCAAAAGGAAGTTGAACGGCAACGACGAGAACAGCTTGAGGCGTTTTTGCGATCGCAGGGCTTCGACCCCGACCACCTGCCTGAATAGGACACAGTTCATCTTCCTGTAGCAGTCCTATCTGATTTATGAACCAGTTAGTCTGTGAAAGTTCTCGCCCAGTGGGCAGAAACTTTCACAGACCATTTGGAATTTCTATATCAATCAAAACGTCACTGAGACTTGTCCCCGAATTGTAAAGGGTGCCCCCACCAAAACAGTAGAGCCAAACGAACTCTCAATATAGTTTTCATTTAGCAAGTTTTCTACGTTCAACTGTACTTTCCAATTATCACGGCGATAGTACAGTAGCGCATCAATACGCGCATAGGGGTCAAGCTTAATGGTTTCTCCCCCAGGGAAATTACCTTCACGGCCTCCTACCACAAATACCCCAGTCCCCCAGCCAAACCCTTTGAGAGCACAATTTTTCAGTTCATACACGGCCCATAGACTACCACTGTGTAATGGCACATTAAGGGTTCGTTCACCCACAAACTCTGGACGGGTATCTTCTGTGATTTTGCTATCGGTGAGGGCATAGGTGGCAATCAGTCTTAGCCCAGGTAGTAGTTCTCCAGTTAAATCAAATTCAATCCCACGGCTGCGGATTTCTCCGACTTGAATTTCAAAATTTTCAGGATCAACGGGGTCTGGCACAAAATCATTGCGGCGAGTGATATCAAAAGCCGATAGCGTTGCAAAGGCTTTACCCTTGAAGAATTCTCCTTTAACTCCAACTTCAAACTGTTGTCCGATGACTGGCTCAAAGGGATTACCTAAGCGGTCTACGCCAAAGGATGGTAGAAAGGATCGGCTAAAACTACCATAAAGAGAAACGGGTTCAATGGGCTGATAAACAATGCCAATACGTGGGCTAAAGGCACCCACTGGATCTTCAGTGAAGGTTTCGTCAGTGATGTTGTCTCGCCCGCTCAGATAGCTCCAATCGTAGCGTCCACCCAATAAAACTTTCACCTTCTTACCAATCGACAAAAGATTCTGAGCATAAAGGCCAAAAGAGGTACCCGTTTCCACTGAGTCAAAATTGGGCTGCAATGGTTCAAGACCAGACAAGTCGCCATATACGGGTGCAAATATATCAAGGGATGATGCTGCTCCACGGAGCGGATTTCGAAATGCCCCTATACCTCGGTTGAATTCGGCACCGAACAAGAGATCATGCTCAACGATACCCGTTTTCACTTTACCGATAACATCTGCTTGGACGTTGTAATTCTCCTGCCTGGCGCGGGACTCAACAAAAGTGCGGAGTATAGTTCTGTTATCCGCTTCTAGCGCATCGAAAGCGGCTTCTCGAAGCCTATCTGTCAAAGAATTGAACCTAAAGCTATTTTTAATTGACCAGTCATCACTAAATTGATGCTCAAGACGGTAGCTAATACTAAACTCTTCAAATTCACGCCGATCAAAGTCTGGTTCACCTGTAAAAAGTGAGCGGGAAATTTCCCCCAAGGGATTGGGGAGGGCTGTTCCTTGGACGGGTAGCCCAAAAGGTCTAGGAATGCCAGTTTCTCTACGATAGCTACCATCGAAGGTTAGGGTTGTATTTCTGCCAAGTTCAAAGCGCACCACTGGAAATAAGCCAAAGTTCTCACTGCTGACAAAATCTACAAATGACCTAGAGTTCTCATAGAAAGCATTGAAGCGATAGGTAATGCGCTTGTCTTGCGTCAGCGGCCCAGTCAGATCAATACTAGGGCGATAAAAACTGAAGTTGCCAATTGTCGCTTTAAGTTCGTAGCCAGGATCTTTTTTGGGTTGTTTGGTAGTGATATTAATAGTGCCACCAGGCTGGCCACTGCCATAGAGTACACTGGCTGGGCCTTTGAGTACCTCAATTTGCTCAACGTTCTCTAATGTGATGTTGCGAGTTGAAGGGCCTTGGCTATCAAAGGCACCACCGCGATCATTGCGGGCACCATTAGTCAGAATGTTATCTGTTGCCCGAAAGCCGCGAATGTCAATCCGCCCGTCTCCTGCCTGGGAAACCCCGCTCACATTCCGCAAGACATCATTAAAACTGGTTTCTCCCTGGTCTTCAATCACCTGCCGGGGGATGACCTGAATCGACTGGGGGACATCCATGATCGGTGTATCCGTCCGTGTCCCCACAGTGGTATTTGGCACAACATAGCCGCCTTCCTGTTGCCCCGTGACTATTAGTTCTTCTTCCTCGTCATCCCCGCTGGTTGGATTCAGCCCGTAGATTAGCGCTCCCACCTTCAGGGTAATGTCAGTGTTGGGTGGAGCATTGTTGCCCGTCACCCGCACCTGTAGGGTACCTGGTACCGTTTCACTCACCTGTACAGAAGCAACATCGGCAGTGGGGTTGGTGGCTAAAAAGGGCTGCCCATCGGCGAGGGAGAGGGACGTGTTTGTAATTTCGGCCACAAACGCATTGCCTTCCTGGCGGAACTTGCTAGCATCAACCTGTAAAGGTTTGTTGTCGGCAGTGTCAAGACGAATCTCTAGCCCCTCTGCTGTGGGAGTAACCGTCACCTGGGTCACTTGTACCAAAGCTTGGGCAATTTGTGTCTGCCATTCCGCCACTGTCTTGGCTGGATCTGGGAGCTGAGTTGCTGGTTCGAGCACGGGTGCCACGGTTGCAGGACTCTCTGCCTGTACTGGAGTGATCAGTCCCAGAGGCAACAATCCGAGTCCTAGACAAACTAATTGGATCAAGCGAAGATGACTCATGTTTCCCTACACACCACGCATTGAAAATAAATCTCAATTAGCGTAGAACAGAAGCGCTTCCAGTCGAAACCCTCAAATGATCACTCGCCAGACTTTTTTTGATCACTCGCCAGACTTTTTGTGTTGCTGACGGTAAGCTTTCGGGCTAAAACCAAACTTTTTCCGAAATGCCCTGGCAAAATAGCCCCGATGGGCAAACCCCACCTGTTGCGCTACCTCCTCAATCCGCAAATCGCCAGTGGTCAAAAGTTGGCGGGCAACTCCCAAGCGATGGTCACTGAGATACTGAAAGACCGTTGTGCCAAACGTTTGCTGAAAGCCTTCATTGAGAGTGCGCTGATTCAATTGGGCTTTCTGGGCTAGCTCTTTGAGAGTTGGGGGAGCCGCTAACTGATTGATCAGGATATTTTTAGCCCGGTGCAGACAGTCAACCTCATCGGGGGTGAGCTTGCTGGGAGCAACTTTAGAACCACCATCGACAAAGGGCAGCAGCGCCAGTAGCATTAACTCTTGTGCTTTCGCTTGCAGATAGATGCGTTTGAACATACCGCTGTAGGGGCACAACAGGATTTGTTGTACGACCTGAAACATCTCAGGAGTGATCACGCGATAGTGAAAAAACGGCTTGCGATCGCCCGCCAAAATCTGTTGCAGTTCTCTGGGGAGCTGCTGGCGCTGCTGAGGCGTGTAATCAGCAAAGACTTGGAACGGATTAACACCCAAATAAAGACGACGAAAAGGTTCCCCTGCCTGCCAGTGCTCAGTTTCCCGAAACTCAGAATGGGAGCAAAAATTGTAGTAGCCAATTGGCTCTTCAATTTCGTCCGTTAGCCCGTGGATCTGGGTGGTCACTTTTCCCGATAGGCAAAATGTTAAGCCAAATCCTAGATCTGGCTCTTTTTCGCTGGAACCGTTATGCCACAAAGCTTCCAGCATTTCCCACTCTTGAATTTCCAGCTCTAACCCCTCCTGAAGCGGCATGTGGCATTGCCAAAGGCGGCCAATATGGGGCAACGTCGCCCAGTCAATGGCTTCAGTGTCCGTGTCAGCCCAAGCCGCCTGACCCTTCTGTTCGCTCTCTTGCCAGAGTTCATTAACGATAGAATCTGTCAGCTCATAAGGCATGGTGCTGTAACTCAATCAGACTATTGAGAAATAGTCTCATATTAAGCGCCATGTCTGCAAACGCTTAGGGTGTCTCTTTCAGAGAGACACTCTGCGATCGCAATGCTTGCACTTCTGCCACTGTTAACCCTGTCGTTTGGCTAATTGTCTGCACATCCAATACATCCAGCAGTTGCCGAGCAATTTCTAAAGTTTTTGCTCGTTCTCCCTCTTGCCGTCCTTCTTGTCGTCCTTTTTTCTGCCCCTCCTTCAGCCCATCTTGCTTGGCTTTAAGAATCGCATTACGATTGTCATGCAAAAACATCTGCCGTTTCTCTAAAATCTCTAACTCCTTGCGGCTTAATTTACTCTGCTGCGCTACTGTAAAGGCATGGTTAAGAGCAGGCACCCCCTGCATTTTCAATGGGATTGCTTCAAGTTCATTGGCACTCCTGAGAAAATACAGCCACTTTTCTACTAATGTTTCAAGTTGATCCAATGTTTTGGTAAACTTGGGCAACTCTACAAATACCAGTTCGATGTCATCGCTGTAATCAGTGAGGTCATCTTTCTCTTTCAATCGATAGCGAGAAATAATCCGCTCACTATCGGCAAACATTTCAAAGTCAGTAATCGTTAAGGCAATCACAGGATTTAATCGCGTGTAATCTTCCCCCACGCCCAACTGAATTGAGAAGGCTTTGGCAGCGTTGTAAAGAACTCGTTTCTCAAACCCCAATACATTAAGGACTTGCATCTCAATGATCACAGTCTTGCCATCTTGCAGGGTGGCTTTCACATCAAGATAAGAGTCCTTGATGCCTTTGATCCGAGGGGCTTGGTAGGGATCAAGGATGATTAAATCCTGAATAGTATCTTGTTCATTGTAGAGAATAGCGTTAAGAAAGCTAATCAAGATATCTTTACTCTCTTTGGAGCCAAAGATCTTTTTGAAGGCAAAGTCGGTTTTGGGGTTGATGTAGACAGCAGGCATGGCAGTCACCAGCGGATGCCTTGATTATATCTTGGGGGACGATCGCCCTCCGACGGCGCTAATTAACGCGCTACCAGCCGGGTCAGCACACTGTTAAGACAAAAGTCCCAAACATGAAAACTGGCGTGGGCGATCATGGCTGCTTCCAGCGAATATTGCCAAAATAGCCAACCATAAGCGATCCCAGGAATACCATTGAGTAAGATTGCTCGTAAGATGACCCAAGGTGTCAGTGGCGCAATAGTGGCGGTGGCTGGTAAGTGCCCCAGCCCAAAGATAACGGCTGTCACAGCGATCGCCCCTTGATAGATGCCCTGACTGGGCAAGGTTATGCCTTGCCGCAAAAGCTTCCATCCGCCCCAGATTAGCAATGACATCAGCCCCCATCGAATCAGAATTTCTTCGGTAATGCCGCCATAAAGTATGGCAGTGAGGGTCGTCAGTCCGTGGGGTTCCGCCTGCTTGGCCATTCGTAAAGCTTCAGGCAGTAGGGGGTTCATCCCATAATCAATGATCCAGACTATGACTGTCGTCGCAGCTCCAAGGCCCAGACTCCATTTCAGCTCAGCGGTAAAGGCAGTCAGCTTAGGGGTATGCAACACCCAGGCATCCAGGAGATGAGAGTGCAGCCCCACTGGGCGCGTGCAGGCGATGCCGATCAATATGGCGATCGCCAATAGAACTACAATTTGTAGCCCTTGTTGCAAGATCAGGATCGGCAACGGAGGCAGTTCCGCAGCAATTTCTGGGGGTAGTGCAGCTAATTGTTGTCGCGCCAGCGGGATTGAGGTGAACGCAAGTAGCACAATTCCTAAGCTGCCTAACACAAATAAAATTCCAAACTGCTTGAGAACGACCATAGATTAATCTCCTGGCATCAAAATACTTGACAGTAAAAATCGCTGTCGTTTTTTTGTGGGTTTCTTGTCTAGAAATGGTTTCAGGGCTTCATTGAGTGCCTGAGTTAACTGCTCTAGTTCGGCTTTGTTTAAGTGCAAAGCAATCTGGCGATAACCCACCCCATCTTGGGCTAAATCAATTTCCTCCCGTTGCAGATACTGCTCAAATTCAGTCAGCAAAGTGGCAATAAATGCTGTGAAATACCGTTGATGATCTTCTCGACTGAGGGCCGCTAGCTCCTGTGCAGAAAACTCCAGCTTGTGCTCTTGCAAGCGATAGAACTTTTCTACGGTTCCTCGCACTGAGCGCTCGGCGACAACCTTTAAAATTCCAGCTTGAGCCAGCTTATTGAAGTGGCGATATAGAGTCGCTTGGGGGACATCAGGCAAGATCTCACACAGTTGGCGCGGCGAAAGTGGGCGATCGCCGATAAAAGCCTGCAGGATGCGTAAACGAATCGGATGGAGAATTAAATCAGCTTTTTTGTTGCTCACAGTAGCTGGGAAAGAACAGCATTCTCACTTTTTACTATATTATCATTAATGATAACCATAGTGTCAAATGCTTTTCTGGGGCAGGCTCAGCATAAATTACCGATTATCGGTTCAATCCCCGCTGAGATCGCCCTTGACTGTGTAAAATCCGTTGCAGCCTGGGTTGGACTCAAATCATGCAAAACTTGCAGCGGATCAAATCCCAGATAGAGCCGCCGAAATGGCTGCCCACTCAACCAGATTTCAGTTTCTTCGACCGAAATATACAACACGATCTCTTATAATCGGAGCACCTGAGGATGCTTGAGGTTTTGCCATGCTACCGATCGACCTGCAACCCTTACCCTTCATTAACGATGCCAAAAGAAGATAATCCTTCACCCCAGCGATCGCCCCAGGAAGATTTGTACTGTCATTACGCTTCCCGCCAGATCGAGCAAACTTACTCCCTTTATCCCGAATTTCGACTGGAGTTAGTAGAAGGCAAGTTTTTAATTGGCGGTATTTTAGCAGGGAGTCGCTGGCTTCTGAGAGAAGCACTCCTGGGTTGGGGAGCCGAGGCGGCGATCGCTTTCGCTCCCATTGAGCAATGGTGGGAAGCGCTGCGAGTTGCCTACCAGGTCTCACACCAACATCCTGAAGACTGGTTAATCTGGGCAGAGAGTTTGCCCGCGACCCGCGAAGACTGGTGGCCACCGCTGGGTTCGCAGTACGGCGGAGAACATCGCTGGGTGCGCAATCGCCTCCGCACTGCCCTATCTGCTGCGGTCGGTCGAGGCTATGGGCGCTGTTTTGGTTCTCATTATGGAATGTGGATTGGCAACCATGTGTTTACCCCTGACCTGCTGCTTTTAGAAGATATACAGTTAGCAGAAAATCAGTTTTATGACCGCTATGTGCAAGGAGCAGCACATTTAGTCATTGAAATCGTTTTACCAGAACATGCAGAAGTTGATGAACAGGTGCGGCAACAGTATTACGAACAGTATGGTGTACCTCACTACTGGACTGTGAACCCGATCGCTCAACAGGTCAAGTTTTGGTGCAACACGCCAACCGGGTATCAGAGACAATCCCTCGACGCTGATGGAGGCTATCGAGGGGTTCCAGGACTCACCTTCACGCCAGATCTACTCTGGGTTGATGACGATCACTTGCCTGGTTTGCCGCTTGGTCTACCGATTGTCGCCAGCGAATTTCAGCGTCGTCGCTGGCAGTTGCGTCAGGAGGCGAGTGAAACGGGGCAGAGTTGGGATAGTATCCCCTTTGAGCCATTGGTGGGTCTAGAACCTGTGCCGATTCAGCCCGAACAGTTTGTTTCCTGGTGTCCAGAATCTAAGCTAGAGGGCGGCCCCTTTCCATTGATTGGCGGTCAACGGGGAACGCGTCATGCGATCGCCATGCTCCTGATGACGCTGGGATTAGTAGAAACAGTAAAACTTCTGCCAGGGTACGAATGGGTGCGAGTGTTGCGCCGAATTGAACGGGAGCAGCAGAATGATTCACAGCAACGTCAGGCAGGATGGCAACAGGCAGAGGCGATCGCGCAACAACTCCATCAAGACTATCAAGTGGGGGGCGTAGGTGTGATTGGAGATTTGCAGCGGTCTACACCGCTCCATAGGTGGTCAACCATTCACTTGGTGCTTTGGGATTGTTCTGATCAGGATTGGCAAATAAAAACTGAAAATCCCTTTCCAGTGGATATCACTGAGGTTGCCTGGGCTAGTCCAGCAGAATGGCAATTGATCAATCAAAATATGACTGTTTTAGTAGGCGAGTGGAAGGCTCAAGAACAGCCAAATCTAGGGCAGCGATCGGTTTTTCACTGGTTAGATGAAACGGAATCTGCTTAAATGATTCAGGAAACCGGATACTTGTTCTTATCTTCTAATGAGTTGTGTATGAGTTGGTGGAGGGTGAGTATCGCAGCAGGGAGAGCCGTACTGAATGTCAGAGATCGGGTTAGGAGTTGGGCGTTGTCAGGTGATGAGTGATAACGAGTTGCAGGAGCAGTTAGCGTGGTTTGATGAAGCGGACGATCGCTATCTTACGTCAGAGGAACGAGCAACTCTAGAACGACAACGCGCAGATCTACAACGACAACGGGCTGAAACTGAACAGCAACGGCGAGAAAACCTGGAGGCGTTTTTGCGATCGCAGGGCTTCGACCCTGACCATACGACTCCTATCCTCAGCCTCCCAGACCATACGCAACTGCCAGAGTCCGACGGTACTTTCGTGAAAAATTTCCAGGAACATCCTCAAAGCATTCTCCTCACCACTTCGATTCAGCCCCTCCTTGATACTCGCCATCCCGACGGACACTATGCGATCGGGCAAGACTGTGGCATCTACTGGCGGTTGACGGAGCCACCGGAGCGGGGTGCAGAAGCACCTGACTGGTTCTATGTCCCTGATGTGCCACCGTTGTTGGATGGGCAGATGCGCCGTTCCTATGTCATGTGGAAGGAGATTATTGCGCCGTTGATTGTGATTGAGTTTGTATCGGGGGATGGATCTGAGGAGCGAGATCGGACTTCCCCATTGAGTAGTGAAGCGGCGAAAGCGGGAAAGTTTTGGGTATACGAACAGGCAATTCGTGCGCCGTTCTATGCGATTTATGAGGTGGAAAATGCGGCGGTAGAAGTATATGAACTGGTGGCGAATTGCTATCAGCAATGCAGTCCGAATGATCGAGGGCATTACCCGATCGCGCCTTTGGGAGTGGAGTTAGGAATATGGCAGGGACGCTTTGGGAATCAGATACTGCCGTGGTTACGCTGGTGGGACAGTGCAGGAGTATTATTGCCGACGGGGAATGAGCGGGCAGAACAAGAGCGACAACGGGCAGAACGAGGAGAACAACAAGCGCAATTGGAGCGGCAACGCGCAGAGCAAGAGCGACAACGGGCTGAAACTGAGCGACAGCAAAAGGAAGTTGAACGGCAACGACGAGAACAGCTTGAGGCATTTTTGCGATCGCAGGGCTTCGATCCTGATCATCTGCCTGAGTAGGGAACTTGTTGTGGGTCAAGCTGTATTCCGAATGAATCCAAAGAGATTCAGAACTCAATCATTACGGTGGCAACGATCGCCCAAGGCTCTTGATCAAAGGCAAACAGATTCTCCAAACCCAGGTAAGCTCTGACTCTACCCCCGCGATAGAAGACCCCTGCATCAGTTCTCAGATAGGCGGGTTGCAGACCAAAGGTATCTTCGCGCTTCAAAAAACTGCTTTCCCAAACGAGGCTACTTGTTACGCCCAGTCCCTGCAAAGCTCCTTGCTGAATCTCATAGGTCGTGTACAGTTCAGCACTATGGGGAGCCACGTCTGGCTGCTGAGTAGTGGTGTAGGTATAAATTGCTTCAACTGTCCAGTGCGGTAGCAGTTGACCAACCAAGCTCAGTTCAACGCCTCGCCGTAGATACTGCCGGGTTTGCTCACTAGGCTCCGTTACCCCCAAATCCGCTGTCAGGGTAGCGGGCTGAGCAAAGGTCTGATAAAGACTGAAAGCCGCTTCTAGGTTGCCATCTCGCCAGCTAGAAGAAATTCCTGCCCTCAATGTGTTGTCGATCACAGGGGATAGGTCTAGGTCTTCCAGGTCACTTTCATCGCTTTCCTCGTCAAAGTAAAGGGATCTCGTCACGCTGCCGTAGAGAGAGAACACCTCTGTCAGTTGATACGATAGCCCAGCTTCCAAGTCAAAGATTTCCTCGTCTTCTCGATTCAGATAGCTGTAGACCGAGAGGGTATCAGTCAGTTGGTAGGAAATTTCCATTTCCACATTAAAGACCGTCTGATTTTGCGACCCAACCGTTGGCCATTCTGGGACAACCGTGGGATCGGCAATGGCGGGGTAAAGTTCGCTAAATACAAACACGTTAAACTTCTCTCCAACTGTGATTTCCTGCTGAATTGAGAGGACAAGGGCGTTTTTTTGACTGCTCAAGTCAGCGGTTGAGAATGGCTGAGAAATAGCGGTTGGACTCTGGGGAAGTAACGGGCTGTTGACCGCAGAGGAAGGACTGTCTGTATTTGATAGCCCCAGCGGATTTTTGGACAGTTGTAGCTCTACCTGGGTCTTCGATTCCAATAGCTTGGTCGTGGTTTCCTGACTAAATTCGGCCTTCAGGCTGTACAAGTCTTCGAGGACATCTTGATCTTCGAGGTCAAGGTCAGAACTGGCAGGACGGAGTTGTCTGTTTTGTTCATCTTCAAGGGCGGTATCTGCCTGAAAGGAGTCTTGGATCCGCCAGGAATTGGCAGGTGATGGTGAGGACAGACGCAGGGGTTTAGAAACAGCAACAGCAGAAAAAAATTCTTGAAAGGTGCGATCGCTAAGCTGAATCGAGGTTGCTTCTAAATCACTAGCGCAGAGGGACAGCGAAGCAGCATCAGCCAAAACAGGGAGACATCCCCAGCCAAAAACAAGAGCAGTGCTAGGCAGCAGCAGGGTCTTAAGGAATAGACTTAGCGATCGATTCATGCTTAGACTTCGGTGTTCGCCGCCGATACCGCCACATCATGAATCCAGTGATTAAGAGAAGGCTAGGAGATAAACCGACAAAGACATAGAAAATTCGGGAAGCTGTGCCAGCAAAAGTGCCAAAGTGAAATGGGCCGAAGGATTCTAACAGGCGATCGCCTAAGGATTTTTGGGTCGGATCGTCAATTTTGAGTACCTTGCCGCTAAATTGATCCAGAGAGATAGAAAAATCTTTGGCGTTAATCGTTTTATTGACTTGAATCACACCTTCTGGCTGGGTCGGGAAATAAATTGCCCTGATTTCACCTGCGGGCAAGGCTGCACTAGCGGATTGAATCAGTGTGCTAATTCCTGCTGGCGGTTGATTGGCGATTACCTTTGAAGTGGGTTCAGCCACTGGCTGCGGGCTAAAGGTTAAGGCGTAGATGACTGGATTAATCCAAGGGCTAAAGTTCCAAATAAAGCCCGTGCCCATTGCCATTGCCAAGAACACTGCCGCGATGATACCCGCGACTTTGTGCAGGTCGAAATTCAACCGTTTGATTTGAGCGTTCCATTTAATTTTGAATCCGAGTGCAAGTTTACGCCAACCTGGCCAAAGAACAATGCCTGTAACACAAAGGATTGTTGCAAGTAAGCCGACAACTCCAGCGACGTAAGCGCCCCATTCTCCACCCAGTAGGTTGATATGAATATCGTAGAGGAAACTGCTGTAGCGATCGCCACTGGGATCGGGGGTACCGATGATGGCCCCAGTGTAGGGGTTAATGCTAGCGGC
The DNA here is from genome assembly GCA_019359715.1 of Aphanocapsa sp. GSE-SYN-MK-11-07L. GTDB lineage: Bacteria > Cyanobacteriota > Cyanobacteriia > Thermosynechococcales > Thermosynechococcaceae > JAHHGS01. Next base: position 12,839 of record JAHHGS010000111.1, read on the forward strand.
TGTATAGTGTTCAGCCGCATCAACCCACCACGCTTTGATCGGTTCGCTGAGGGTTTTGGGCATTTCTAGGCTTTGCAGCGTTAAGTTGGGAAACCGAGATTGAGCTTGGCTAACCAGAGCTGCGATCGCCACGGGTTGCTCATTCGGGGAAACGGCAACTTTCTGGCTGAACGGAGAAGATGTCCAACCATGAATGATTAGTAAACTGCCCGTAAGTCCGATCACGGCGGCTAGAATGCCGACAGCTAGACCAATGTAGCGGTGGGCAATAAAGACAACATCTCGGATTCGTTTTGGGTTTAGAATGGCTCTCATAGTAACAGCGCCTGATAGAACCTAGAATTTAAGTAGGATCAACTTGGAGAGAACGTGATGGCAAAGGTAACGGTTGAAGTTTCTGATGTATTGCTCGAACAATTGGAGTCAGCGGGCTGTTCAATTGCAAAAATCCTGCCTGAAGCGCTGATGCAATATCTGACAACGCTTTCCACTGTGAAGGATATTACTCAGACCCAGACTTGGAAGTTGTGCGGCAGTTTTGTTACGGTGTCTGAACCAACCGACGGGCTGGACAGATTGCAAGGTGCGATCGCAACCAACGATGCCGAACAAATTGATGAAGTTCTTTACAACGGACTTTAATGAAACAGGTTTTAGTTGATACATCTGCTTTAGCTGCATTTACAGAAAATTTTAAGTACACCACCAGAGCAAATATTTATTAGCATTATTACGATTGAGGAAATACTACAGGGCGCTTTAGCTGCTATTCACAAAACCAGACAAATCCGACTGGAGCCAAGCGCATTGGCACCTAAAATTGCCGGATTGCTGCAATTAGCTGCTCTAGGCAGTACGTTGTCGTTATAGCGAATGTGGCTGACTTCGTCAGAATTGGCATTGTTGATATAGAAAATTGGTTATAAATCATTTAGAAAGACTCCACTCATTTTACAAATCGGAGGCTTGATCCCCCTAAATCCGCCTTAAAAAGGGAGACTTTGAAGGCTCCGGTTCCCCCCTTTTTTAAGGGGGGCTAGGGGGGATCCACCCCTTGAGCATCAACCCAAGAATCACCAACCCTCTGATGCCTAATCATCAAAATCTTAGCAGCAGCGACTTTCATCTTCCCTACCATCCACAACTGATTCCTAGAGCCAAAGAACTCCGCAAAAATCCCACACCAGCGGAGAGAAAACTTTGGCAGAGCTATCTGAAAACCTTTCCTTTTCGAGTGCTGCGACAACGACCCATTGCCCATTTTATTGTGGATTTTTATTGTGCTGCCCTGAAGTTGGTGATTGAAGTGGATGGAGATAGTCATTTTACACAGGAGGGGCAAGAATACGATCAAGAAAGAACTGAGATTTTGACAGGATATGGGTTGAAGGTAGTACGGTTTACGAATGATCAGGTGATGCATCAGTTTGAGATGGTCTGTGGGCAGATTGGAGGGGAGATCCCCCTAAATCCCCCTTAAAAAGGGGGACTTTGAGGACTCTAGTTTCCTCCGAGGGTTTAGTTTTAACTTCCAGTTTCCTCCTTTTTAAGGGGGGCTAGGGGGGATCAAAACGTAAATGAAACTGTTCCCTTGACTGTGAAAGGTGCGCCAGGAATTGCACCATTGACGATACTGGTGAAGTAGTCCACATTAAATAAGTTCTCAAAGTTTAACTGTACCCGCCAATTATTTCGCCGATAGTAAAGTAGTGCATTTGTGAGGGTGTAGGTCGGTAATTTGACCGTATTTTCAATATTTCCCTGCCTTGCTCCGAGCACAAACACGCCAGCACCCAAGCCTAATCCTTGTAGGCTACCGGTTTGAATTTCGTATACTGCCCAAAAGTTAGCACTATGCCGAGGAACGTTAGTCAGAAATTTCCCATCAAGGCCAGTGTTATCCACTGTAACTTTGGCATCAATGTAAGCATAGCCAGCAATTAACCTCAGTCCAGGCAGTGGTTCTCCAATTAAACTAAAATCCATGCCTCGACTTTGCTGTTCGCCAACTTGAATCTGAAAGTTAACTGGATCCACCGGATCAGGCTGAAAATCATTTTGGCGGGTAATTTGGAAGGCTGCCAAAGTTGTGGCTAGCTTGCCGTTCAGGAACTCTGTTTTTACCCCGACTTCAAACTGATCTCCTGTGATTGGGATAAATGAATTACCCTCACGATCTTTCCCAGATTGGGGTTCAAAGGAGCGGCTCCAACCTGCGTAAAGAGAAACGGGCTGAATGGGCTGATAGACAATGCCGACACGAGGGGCAAACCCAGAGACAGGATCATCAACGCCTGACGATTCCTCTGGCACCGTGATCACAAACCGATTAAAGGCCCAGTCGAAGCGACCGCCCAGGAGAATTTTGACCTTGTCGCCAATCGAGAGCAAATTTTGGGCATAAACCCCAACATTGTCGCTGGTATAAATGCTGGCGGAACCGACTTCGGAATCGTTAAAGAAGTTGCCGTAGACTGGCTCAAAAATATCGATCGGAAAATTTTCTATCCCACCTCCAAAGGCTTCATCGCTAATGTCTCGCTGCAGTTCTACCCCAAACAGGAGATCATGTTTAACAATCCCAGTCCGTGCTTTCCCTAAGACTTCAGTTTGGAAAGTGTAGGTTTCTGCTGTCTCTTCACTGGCATCAGCATTACGGTCTAAAGTTCTGTTATCGTCCTGTAATTCCCCAGGAAACATTCTTGTGATTTCTGCAAAAGCATAGTTATATCTAAAGCGGTTACGAACCGACCAGTTTTGACTAAACTCATGCTCAAGCTGGTAGCCAATTCTCCAATCTACTCGATAGAGTTGATCAAAATCGGGTTCTCCTAAAAACTGAGAGCGAGGAATTTTTCCAAATGGGTTAGGAAGAATTGTTCCCTTCAATGGTAAGCCAGAAAATACAGCAGTGCCTGAATCCGTCTGCCTTTGATAGCCCCCATCTAGAGTTAACTTGGTGTTTTTGCCCAGTTGAAAGCGAAAAACCGGAAAGATCGAAAAGTCATCTCTGCTGACATCATTGATGAATGAGCCTGCATCTTCATAGTCAATGTTTAAGCGATATAAAGCTGTTTTTTCTGGATTGAGCGGGCCGGTTAGGTCAACTGTGCCTCGGTAAAAGTTAAAGCTACCCAATGTGGCCCCCAGTTCATAGAAGGGTTGGTCTAGAGGCTGCTTTTCCGTTAGGTTCAGCGTGCCTCCAGGGTTGCCTGCCCCATACAGGACTGAGGCAGGGCCGCGCAATAGCTCTACTTGCTCAATATTGTTTCTGTAGTCAATCCCAAACCCAAATGGGCCGCTCTGGGAAAAGCCATCGCGCAAGACATTGCCGCCAAAGCCCCGCACTGTCAGTGCTCCAAATGTGGTTGTAGGTGAAACCCCGGCCAGATTACGCAGAACATCGGTGATATTGCTGGCAGCTTGGTCTTTGAGCACCTGCTGGGGTACGACCTGGATCGCTTGCGGCACATCTCGAATTGGAATATTTGTGCGGGTTCCCACACTGGAATCGGGCACGATGTAGCCCCCACGATCGCCCGTAACGATAATTTCCTCTTCGGTTTGCTCTGTTTCTGGGTTGAGGCTGTAGGCAAAGGCTCCTACTTTTAAGCTCACGTCTGATTTGGGTAGAGCATTATTGCCGGTTACGCTGACCCGAACTGTATTTGCGTCTGCTTGGGTAACGCTGACGACTGTAATGTCAGCCGTTGGATTCTCTGCCTGAAATTCCTGAGCCTCAGGCAATGCCAACACTGCACTGGGAATCTCTGCGATTAAACTATTGCCTTCAGTCCGAAACTTAGAGGCATCAACGGATAACGACTGATCTGCGGCAGTTTCCAGCACAATCTCTAGTCCGGCAGCAGCGGGCTGGAGCTTAACACCAGTGATCTGGGTCGGTTGAGAAGTATTGGGGGATGTTTGGGAAAACGGCTGCGATTCCGGTGCAGGCTGTTGCACCAGCAAATCAGCCGCTTGGGACGAAATAGGTTCTAGCCCATCCACCGTTGCAACTTCAGGTTCCACAGCCCAGCTAGCAGCGGGCAAAACCAATCCAATTAAACTGAGGCTCAACCCAAGGGTCGAGACTTGCGATCGCAGCCAACTTGTCACACCGACACACTCCAGTCTCAGTATCAAGAATTATTATCAACTGAGAACAGTAGACCTGTTGCTTTATAACGCAAAAAATCGCCGAAACCCTTATCGTCACTAGCTTGCAGCCATTGATCATGAAAATCGCCTGGAATGATTGCTCTGCTTGGTTTTCATGGCTTTTTGTGGCTTATTAAGCAACAGGTCTAGTAGTCTAGAGATGGAGTGTCTGTCTACGCCTAAAACGGACACGATCATTGCAAAACGGACTTTTTGCCTGCCAAACACTCGCGCGGGGTAATGCCAAACTTGCCCTTGAAGGCCTCGGCAAAGCGTGACGAGCGAGCATAGCCGACCAGTCCAGCCACTTCTGCCACTGTTCGATCAGGTTCCCGCAATAGGCGTTCAGCTTGCTCTAGGCGTTGATCAGTCAAGAAACCAATCACGGTGGTGCCAAAGATATGTTGGAATCCGCGCCGGAGGGTGCGATCGCTCAGTCCCACCTGCTGCGACAACTCTAAGATAGAAGGTGGATGCTCCAGACTGGCGAGTAAAATATCCTTGGCCTGATGAATCCGCTCCATCGTCCTCCGTTTAAGACGGGGGTTAGCCAATCGTTCTGGCTCAGTTTGCAGAAGTTCGACTTGTAGGGCCAGCAACTCAAACACTTTTGCTTGTAGATAGATCTGCTTCGTCAGACCTTGGTAAGGACAGCTAAAAATCTGCCGCATAATCCGCTGCATTTCAGCCGTAACTTTTTGATCAGGTCGGCAAAATTGCCAATCGTTGGGTTGAATCAGGACTTGCAGCTCTGGTGGCAGTTGACCAAAATCATCTCCATATAGCGTTTTTAGTAAATCTGGCTCAAAGCTTGCACTCAGGCTCATGCAGCGTCCACCAGCCAACACTTCTTCTGCTGACTGTAGGGCAATACCGCTGCCAAACAGGGTATATCGACCGTCTTGCTGGGTACGACAGGCTGGTAGTTCTAGACAAATTTCAACTTCATGTTCTCGTTCAGGATACTTGAAAACGTAGGCGTGACGAGACTCCCAAGTGCTCAGGAATAGCGTTAATTCATCGCCGCACAGCCCAATGATTTGTAGATGCCCTTGACCCAGCAAGGCAGGCTGCTGACAAGTCTCTTCCCAATAATTGGATGAAGAGATATTTGTACACTCCCACTCGACAGTACTATATAACTCCAAGTAGTCTGATGGTGTTAGGGTAAGCATTATTGAGAATTTTTCAATAAATTATTGAGAATAATATCATTTATAAAACTAAATTTTTTGAAATCTTTGGCGATCGCTAGGTTTAGCGATCGCCGCGCTCCTGTTTATCGCAAAATTATGGTTGCAGTACCAGCCCTGGCAGTCTGTTTACTATTTGCCACGTTAGTCTTGACTGCTGCCCCTCAATAGTTTGCTGTCTACCGGCTTATCCCCTTCCGCTATACTACAAACAGTCTTGCTGGAGAGTCCTGCAATGGTTCGTCTCGATGCCAACCCACCCCAATCTGTTAGTGAGGAAGTTACAGACGATATTCAGTGGCCTCCGACTCACTTGTATAGCGATGAACCGCCCTTGGAAACCGATTTTCACCGCAACCAGATTGACCTGTTGATTCGGCTGCTCAAATACTGGTGGCAAGACCGCCCAGACTTTTATATCTCTGGCAACCTAACGGTCTACTACAACGAACAGCAACTTAAACACTGCGACTTCCGTGGCCCGGATATTTTTGTGGTGCTGGGAACGGAAAAGAAAGATCGTCGTAGTTGGGCCATTTGGGAGGAAGGAGGAAAGTATCCAAATGTCGTGATTGAGCTACTTTCCAGTTCTACTGCAACGGTAGACCGAGGCAAAAAGAAAGACCTCTATCAAGATATTTGGCGTGTTCCTGATTATTTTTGGTTTCACCCCGAAACTCTGGAGTTTGCTGGGTTTCATCTAGTGAATGGGCAGTATGAGGCAATCACTCCCACGGAGCAGGGCTGGCTGTGGAGTCAGCAGTTGAGGTTATACTTGGGCATTCATGAGCGACAGTTGCGCTGGTTGAGCGCTGAAGGGCAACTAATTCCGTTGCCAGAAGAGCAAGAGCGGCTGGACAAAGAACAGGCGCAACAAGCTCAAGAGCGAGAGCGGCTAGCCAAAGAGCAAGCGCAGCAACGTACAGCACGACTAGAGGAGCTGCTGCGATCGCAGGGCATCGACCCAGATCAACTCCCTGATTTGTAGGTTAGGGCGATCGCTCCTTACGTTTGACTGCCTCTGCGATCACTTAGGATTACGGGTATCTTTAGTCGAACTCTCGCTCTCTGCATTCAGATGAAAGGTGCCGTCGTAGCCCAGACAAGGAACTTTATAGGCGTTGGCACCCACAACTCCGGTCACTTTAGCCTCGATGCCTGCGCGACTTCCCAGGTTGAGCAACACCTGCGGGCGGTGTGCGGGCTGCCCTTGGGAGACGGTGCCCTCAAGACGGCTGGTGCAGTCATGGTTAACTTACTGGGATTTGAGCAAGCGGAGAGCAGTTATCTTGACCAGCGGCAGCAGTTGGCAAATTTGCCCCAAACCTTTGTCCACTGGTACGGCAAAACCCAGGCTTACCCCGGGCGCAAGTTGGGCCATGTAACCACGCTTTTGGATACCTCTGATCGCCAAGTCGCCCTGGCAGCAGCACAAGCGATCGCAGCGATTTGGTACGGCGATCGCCTACCATAGAGGCACTGCCCATTGCATTTCAGCCTGGCTATGACTTCCACCACCGATCGCGTGTATTGGACAACTGAAGACCTCCAGCTTCTGCCAGAGAGTAGTAATCGCTACGAAATTATTGATGGACAGTTGCTCATGACTCGCGCTCCGCACTGGAAACATCAAAAAGTAATTGTTAAAGCGTCCAGAATTTTAGATGCCTGGGCAGAAGCAACTAAGTTGGGGGAAACGGTAGCGACACCGGGAGTTATTTTTGACGATGCCGATAATGTGATTCCCGATCTAGTCTGGATTAGTCACGAGCGATTAGCAGCAGGGGTAGATGAGGAAGGACATTTCACGATCGCTCCCGAACTGATTGTGGAAGTGCTTTCACCAGGGACTCAAAATGAGCGCCGCGATCGGGAAACCAAACTCAAACTTTACGCCGAACGGGGGGTAAAGGAATATTGGATTCTAGATTGGCGGCTCCAGCAACTGGAAGTTTACCGTCGGCAAAATGCATTGCTTCATCTGGTGGCAACGCTGTTTGCTGCCGATATTTTGACTTCTCCTCTACTGCCAGATTTTAGCTGTGACGTTGCTGAGTTTTTCCGCTAACGGTTGCTATACAGATGGCTCTGAGGGATTTGCTCAACCCGATTGAAGGGGAGAATGAGCAGGTTTCAGCCGATGGGGCTGACGACCATCGCCACAGATCCAAGACATTAGCCTCGCTATTGCCCTTCTACCCCAACTTCACTCCAAACATTGATTCTTTTTTAGACTCCGCGATCCAAAGTGATAAACGGCGCGATGTCCAATAATGTAATAGATGCCGGTAGTGCTAAACAAGTAATGATTCATTGTAGTGGTGGACAAAATACCAAATGGCTCCAATATGGTTCTCTAAGGATTTAGAAAAGGAGAGAGTCTTTCGCACCAAGCGAGACACCCGCTGCCTTAAGGTGTTGTTGAATCGCTCAATGTGACTGGTTTTGCCTGTTTCTTTGCCCACTGCACGATGACGTTTGCTGGGGAGTACAGCTCCATAGGCTGCCCAAAAATCAGTGTAGGCGATCGCGCATTGACGATACATTGGCGGGAGGGAGTCCCACAAATGCCGGGCGGCGGCTTCATCACGGGCACCAATGTAGACCCCCACAATCTCGCGGGTGTCGGCATCGAGCGCCAACCAGACCCATTGCTTGTTTCCCTTATGATCGACAAACGACCATAACTCATCACATTGCATCGTTAGCCGCCCCTTTTTTTAGGAGCGACTTGCACTTGGCGAGGTACCTGAGCGTATTTGTTATTGACGTAGGTTTGCAGCCACTGTTCAGAGACTTGAGTGGCACGAGCGATGCCAGCGAGAGAAATCCGTTCCAGCAGTAATCGGTCAATCAGGTTCCGTGTTGTAGGGTCGATCACTTTTTTGGTCGGGTGTTCAATAAATTGTCGTCCACAGGAGTGACATTTGAACCGTTGTTTACCGTTGTGGATACGGCCATTCTTTACCGTTTGGCAAGACGTACAAATGGGGCACGCTGGCATGGCAGGAAAATCGGAAGTAACTCTACAACCTCATCATTACATCTTGAGCACTACCATAGATGCCTAACAATTAAAACGTCCAACCAATCGAACCCGTAATGGTAAACGGTGCACCTCGCTGAATAAAGCTTCCACCAAAGGCATAGCTGCCATAGTCGATGTCAAACAGATTACGAATATTAATCGCTGCGTTAAACCCATCACGACGGTAGTAAAGGGCTGCATCGGTTCTTAGGTAACTCTGTAGTTCAGCCGAATTTGCTAAATCGACCTGTCTTTCGCCAACATAGAACAGTCCTAAACCAAACCCAAAGCCTCTCAGATTGCCTTTTTGAATTTCGTAGGTTGTCCAGAGACTGGCTTGATTAAAGGGCACGTTATCTAATCGGTTGCCAACCGGAGTTACGTTATCTTTGGTAACTTCGGCATCGGTATAGGCATAGGAAAGAATGATTTTCCAACCAGGTAAAAGCTGTCCTGCAGCATCTAGCTCAATCCCTTGGCTCCTGACTTCTCCAGTTTGAATCGAAAACGTAGGATTATTGGGGTCGGGTGTAATCACATTTGTTTTGATAATGTGATAAGCGGCGAGAGTTGCTGAAAGCATACGGTCTAACAAATCTGCTTTCACGCCCAATTCATATTGAGTTCCCTTCGTGGGTTCAAATACTCCCCCATCTGGATTAACACTGAATCCGCTACTCGGCTTGAAAGAAGTGCTGTAGCTTGCATAGAAAGAGAGCATGTCGTTGGGCTGATACACTAAGCCAACGCGGGGGCTAAAGGCTCCGTCGTTGATTACTGGCTCATCAAAATCATTGTCTTGTCTTTCTAAATCATTGTTTGTCCAATCATAACGTCCGCCAATCAGTAGCTTCAAATTCCTGATTAAGGTAATTTGATTTTGGAGGTAAATCCCATAATTTTTATTAAATTGAGTATAGCTAAAACCTGGTAGATATTCAGGTCTGGGGATATCATAATTCGGGTTAAAAATATCTAAATCAGCAGGGACTGTGGCACTAAAAGCTCGATAATCAAATTCAAAGTAATTAATATCAAGGCCTGCTAGAAGCTGGTGAGAAATCGATCCAGTCTTAAACTTTCCAAGTAGGTCAATTTGCCCAGAGTAGCTGTTTGCCCACTCACTAGATTCCTCAGCAAATAGGTCTGTTAGAATGCGATCGTCAACAAGTGTGGTGAAATAATTTCGGTTCAGAGTCCTTTGATTCAGAAGAACAGCAAGATTACTACGAACCTGCAAGTTTTCACTAAATCGGTGATTTAAGTTAAAGCCAATTCGATTGGTTGTAATATCCTGTAAGGCTAAACTGGGATAGGCGGGGTAAAAGTTTCGAGGAGGTAAGCTGCCATCGCTCAATAGCGGAACTTCAAAATTTGGATTATCTGCAAAATATCTTACATACTCATAGGATAAATTCAGGTCTGTTCGATCTCCTAGCTTCAGAGTAATTGAGGGTGCAATCGCGGTGGTGCCAGAACCAACAAAATCTTGATAGCTTCCGGCACTTCGATAGGTGGCAATAAATCTGTAGAGAACGTTGCGATCTGCGGTTAATGGCCCAGAAAAGTCAATGCTAGGCTGATAGAAACTATAATTTCCTACTTGAAATTCAACATTGTAATAGGGGTTACTGAGAGGCTTTTTGGTAATAGTGTTAATCACTCCACCCGGTTCTTGAGCACCGAACAGAACCGATGCAGGCCCCTTTAGCACTTCTATTTGCTCGACTGTCTTGATCGACGATACGGAATAGTAGTCATAATCTCGAAAGCCGTTCCGCAGATTTCCTCCTGTAATTTCACCAATATTGAATCCTCTGATAATGAAGGTTCCACCGGGTGCGCCATAGCTGTTTGAACCATCAAGCACACCACTAACCGTTTCCACTGCCTCGGTGACAGTTCTGACATTGCGATCGCGGATCACCTGTTGCGGCACGATCTGAATCGAAGCAGGAATATCGCGGATTGGGGTATCGGTTTTGGTGGCAGTGGACGTATCGGGCACAAAATAACGTCCTTCTCCTTCACCTGTGACGACAAGTTCTTCTTCGGCTGCTTCATCCTCTGGGTTAAGGCTGTAGGCAAAGGCTCCGGTTTTAAGCGTCACTTCCTGTTTGGGTAGGGCATCTTTTCCGGTCACACTCACCCGAATGCTGCTGGCATCCTGTTGCACGACTTGCACGTTGGCAATTTCTGCGGTTGGGTTTTCTGCCGTAAAAGCTTGGCCCTCTGGTAGCGCTAGCACGGCGTTGGGAATATCGGCAATTAGGCTGTTACCTTCGGTTCTAAACTTGGTCGCATCAACTGCCAGCGGTTTACCGTCTGGGGTATCGAAGATAATTTCTAGCCCGGCTGGGGTGGGATTCAGCTTAACGGCGGTTACTTGCTGAGTCGCTGCTTCAATCTGAGCCATCCACTCCTTAACTGAGGTGGCAGAACGGGGCAGGTCGCCAACATTAAGAACCGGGGCAGGCTTCGTCGCTGTTGCATCTCCTTCTGCCCGTCCCGGCTGCACCAACAGAACCGAGACTACCCCAGCGTTGACGAAGGTTGTGCAAAGTACAATTGTCCAGACTCGAACTCTCGACGATTTCCAAAGGCTCATCTAATTTCTCCACTCACCACTATAATTATTAAGAAATTCTCTTAATAAGCTGGAATGAGTTTAGAGAAAGGGCAGTCACGGCTGCAACTCCAAAACCGCACCGTCACTCCGAAACCGAAATTTTGCCTACTTTTTGCCTTGGGCGCACTCGCTGGGGGTAATGCCAAACTTGCGCTTAAAGGCGGCTGCAAATTTAGCTGGGTTCGCGTAGCCCACCAAATTGGCAATTTCTGCGACGGTTCGGTTGGTTTCGCGCAACTGTTCAGCCGCCCAACTCATTCGTTGTTCAGTTAAATAGTCAAAGGGGGTTGTCCCAAACAGGGCCCGAAAGCCTTTTTGCAGGGTGCGATCGCTTAGCCCCACCTGCTGGGCCAACTCTAGGGTGGAGGGAGGATTTTCCAACTGCAACTCCAAGCGGTCGCGGGCGGCATAAATTTGGGCGATCGTCAGCGGTTTCATCCCGGTTGGGGAGTTGGGTTTACCCTGATCAGCAATGATTGGGGCTAGCATCAGGGCCATCAGTTCATGGCTTTTAGCTTGGAGAAAAAACCGCTTTGCCGCCCCACTGTAGGGACAGCCAATGATTTCGTGGGCGACCCGTTGGATGGCGGCAGTCGTTTTCGGGTACATCAGCGTTTGCCGATCGTTCCCTTTGACTAAAAACTTCAGTTCGGCGGGCAATTCTCCATTCACATCGGAGAACAGGGTCGTAAATCGCGCTGGTGACATTTCTAGGTTGATATGGAGGTGGGGCTGCGCACTGGAGCAGATGTAGGAATTCTGGCGTTGTACCCCACTGCCAGAAATAATTGTGCGTGAATTGTCCAGCCCACCACATTGGCTATCAAGACTTATCCCAGATAGGGTTACTCCCAACTGAACCGGATGGTTCCATTCCGGCTGCTGAATTTGCAGGTCTTCTCGAAAAGTATAGCTACCGATTTTGAGTTCAAAATCGGGATACAGGTTAACGTCAAAGTCATAACCACTGCCCATCAGCGAAGGCATCGGATTGAGTTCACTGCCAACCTCTGGGTCAATCCGTGACATTTGCCGGGCAGCTTCATCCCATAGTTCTGCATCTTCTTGCACGGTCAAGGTTATGGTCATGTCTTCAGCTTTTCCTGATCATCCTTGTAAACTTGTGCTGTCCTGGCAAAGGGAACCACTGTAGTATAAAGTCTAATGAGAATTTATTTTGTTAAATCCGTCTAGTACGTTCTGTTTCCAGAAATTTCTTCAAGTGAGAAATTCCTGAAATAGTGACAGTCTTTGGCGAAGTAACCCAAACAGTTAGCGATCGCAACAGTTCACGCAGGATTTGAGGGCGATCAGGGGTTCACTTCAGACCCTCTACTTGATCTATAATCGAAGCGCCCTCACACTGCAAGATACGGTCATGAGCCAAACCATCAACGGTGTTCGCTGGACTATCCAAGATGTAGAAGCTTTACCTGATAACGAGTGGGTTCGCTATGAAATTATTGATGGAGAATTGTTTGTGACGCGATCGCCTCATCATAAACATCAGCAGGTGACAGGGCGAATCTTTGCAGTTCTGGATCATTGGTCTTTGGAGAGCGGTTTGGGAGAAGCCTCGATTATGCCCGGTCTGATTTTTTCAGATTCAGATAATGTGGCTCCTGATGTGGTGTGGATCAGTTACGAACGGTTAGCACAAGTCCAGGATGAAGTAGGACATTTTCGAGGTGCGCCAGAGCTAGTGGTAGAAGTGTTATCGCCGGGGAAAGCGAATGAAGACCGAGATCGGTTAGCCAAGCTGAAACTGTATTCAACACAAGGAGTGAAAGAGTACTGGATTGTTGATCGCATTGCCCAACGAGTTGAAATTTATCGTCGCGATCAGGCTCAGCTAAGATTGGTGGCAACACTGCTGATGGGTGACGTGATTAGGTCTCCCTTGCTGCCTAACTTTGCCTGTGAAGTTGCCCGCCTGTTTGTTTCACGGGCATCGCGATGACCCGCGATCGCAGCAGTTCGCGTAGTATTCAAGTATTCAAGGGCGATCTGTGTTGCCCCTGATAATTGACTCGGTTTCTCCATCCCAGGTTAGAGATGGTTCATCCCGAAAACAAAGCTGCTTGTCCTTGATAACATTTAATCCTTACCGCAAGCCGTTTTGCCATCCCCGCAATAGGTTGACCACCAAGGATTGAATTTAGCTGAATCTTCGGCAGCAGTACTCATACTTACTAATGTCTGAAAGCTTGACTTTTCATCGCCATAGCGAAAATGCATGTGGATGGGGTCGCCGTGGGGAGCCGTGAAGCTCAGATACTGGAACTGCTTGCAGGCTGGGTCTTGGTTTCCCTCTTCGTCTTGTTCGAGTTCAAAGATATCCCACACTGATGTTTTGTACTCTGGATAATATTTGGCATCCGGGACGGCTCCCAGGTAGGCATAATGACAATCACGGGCGATCGCGGTTTTGCCTGCTGTATCTTGATAAAAGGTGACTTCCTCCATCTTTTGGATATCGATCCGTTTGGGATTACGGGTATCTTTAGTCGAACTCTCACTCTCTGCATTCAGATGAAAGGTGCCGTTGTAGCCCAAATAAGGAACTTTATAGGCGTTGGCAGACAGAACCTGGGAGGCGATCGCCGGGGATGCTGCTGGAGTTGGCGAATTAGCCGACGGGTTGGATGAGCTGGACTGACAGCCTACAGTAATTGCTCCACTCACCAATAGCATCCCATATCGTATTAATCGTCTCGTCATCATTTTTGCCATCCATTTTGCGTTAACAACATGCATTTATAAATCCTTTCCCCTGGACTAAAACTCCCAACTGATCGAGCCAACGATCGTAAATGGCTCGGTTCTTTGCACAAACGTTTTGCTGAGAGCAAATGCAGCGGTGTCTATATCAAATATATTGCGGAAGTTGAGTGCTAACCGTAAGCGATCGCGACGATAGAAAAGCGCTGCATCGGTTCGCAGGTAATCTTTGAGTTGAAACGAGTTATCCAAATCACCCTGTCGCTCACCCAGATAAAACAGTCCTAAGCCAACCCCAAACCCTTTGATCCAAGACTTTTGGAACTCATAGGTTGTCCAAAGGCTAAACTGATTCTCTGGTACATTCGGTAATCGATTGCCGACCTCAAACGTATTATCCTCCGTCAGTCTGGCATTTGTATAGGAGTAGGAACCGATCACTCTCCAACCGGGTAAAATTTCACCAGCAATATCGAACTCAACCCCTCGACTGCGTTGCTCTCCAGTTTGAATTGAACGGGTAGGGTCAGCCGGATCGGGGGTGAGTACATTAGTCTTCGTAAGCTGATAGGCAGCTAAGGTGGCTGAAAGCTTGCCGTCGAGCAAGTCAGCCTTTACACCCACTTCGTATTGAATGCCTCTCGACGGTTCAAATGTAAGATCGGCATCTGGACTCAGGTTATCAAATCCAGAGAGGGGGAAGAAAGACCGAGTGTAGCTGGCATAGAGAGAAACTTCTTTACTGGGCTGATAGACCAAACCAACACGAGGACTGAAAGCCCCATCATTCCGTGTGGGAAAGCGAATCACATCTCCCCCTGTAACGGTATCCGCTGCAAACTCAGTGGTCGTCCAATCATAGCGACCGCCGATTAGGAATTTTAAGTTATCATTGAATGTAATTTGATCCTGGATATAGATCCCGTAGGATTGCCTGACAAAATCAAAGATAGAAAATGTGCCCCGTGTGGAATAGGTGGGTGTTGGAATATCATAGTTGGGGTTGCGGATATCTAAAGGCGGGAGAGGCGTATCAGCATTGAGTCCATTATCGCTGGCATTGGTATTGCGGTTGATATCCAAACCGACTAAGAACTGATGGTCGAGCGCTCCAGTCTTGAATTTACCCAGTAAATCTATTTGCCCAAAATAATTGTTTCTGACAAAGACGGCTCTGCTAGTATCGAATCCTTCTAAAAATTGATCATCAACGACGGTAAAACCTGTGGCTACATTCTCTGCGAAGCGACTCAGGACAATCGCCAAATTATTCCGCAACTGCCAGTTATTACTAAACTTATGGCTGAAGATGTAACCAAATTTTTGAGTTGAAAAATCAATCTGGCTTAAGCTAGGGTAGTAAGTCGCAAAGTCGCGGGGTGTCAAGCTTCCATCGCTGAGAAACAC
Organism: Aphanocapsa sp. GSE-SYN-MK-11-07L; assembly: GCA_019359715.1. Lineage (GTDB taxonomy): Bacteria > Cyanobacteriota > Cyanobacteriia > Thermosynechococcales > Thermosynechococcaceae > JAHHGS01. The sequence continues at coordinate 27,975 of JAHHGS010000111.1, forward strand.
AGCATTGGTTAGCCCAGAAGCAGGATAGCCGGAAATGCGACTAAACTCATAGTACAAGTCCAGATTAGTCCGTTCTCCCAACTTGAGCGAAATGGAAGGGGCAATCGTTGTTAGGCCTCGCTCGGCAAAGCCTTGAAAGTCGCTTGAGCCTTGATAGCTGGCAATAAAACGATAAAGCACGGTTTTATCCGCATTTAAGGGGCCTGATACATCCAGACTGGGCTGATATAGTCCAAAATTTCCCACTTCAAATGCGAGTTGATAGAAGGGTTCACTCAGGGGTTGCTTGGTGACGACATTGACAATTCCACCGGGTTCTCCTGCTCCAAATAGCACGGAGGCAGGCCCTTTCAGCACTTCAACTTGTTCAATTGTTGCTGGCGGAGTCACGGTGTAGAAGTCACCATCGGGAAACCCATTGCGGAAGTTGACAACGCCTGTCCCCGCTTGATCAAACCCCCGAATGATCTTGAGTGTAAGCGGTGTACCACCATAAGGTCTATTGCCGGGAACAACACCGCTGACCGTTTCCAGTGCTTCTGTTACGGTTCTGACGTTGCGATCTTTTAAGACCTGTTGCGGCACAATCTGAATTGAAGCCGGAATATCGCGGATCGGGGTGTCGGTTTTGGTGGCGGTAGAAGTGTCGGGGATGAAGTAGCGTCCTTCGTTTTCCCCTGTGACGACAAGCTCCTCTTCGGCTGCTTCGTCCTCTGGGTTGAGGGTATAGGTAAAGGCTCCGGTTTTGAGGGTCACTTCCTGCTTTGGCAGGGCATCTTTCCCGGTTACACTGACCCAAATGCTGCTGGCATCCTGTTGCACTACCCGTACTGTGGCAATTTCTTCAGTCGGACTCTCTGCTGTAAAAGCTTGCCCCTCTGGTAGTGCCAGTACAGCATTGGGAATGTCAGCAATCAGGCTAATCCCTTCGGCTCTAAACTTAGTTGCATCAATAGCTAAGGGCTTCCCCTCTGGCGTATCTAAAACAATTTCCAGTCCTGCTTCAGTTCGATTTAGCGTTACGCCTGTCACTTGCACGGTTGCGGCTTCGACCTGTGCTATCCACTCTTGCACCGTCGTTGCAGACTTCGGCAAATCATCAATCTGAGGGATTTCGGTCTGATCATCCACTACCTGGGCATCCACCGTGGTCTGTTCAGGGAGAGTGAGGGAGGATTGCACCTCTGCCCATCCCGGTTGCACTGATAAAACTGAAACCACTCCTGCGATCGCCCATACTCCAAGTCTCAACGACTTCAAACTCTTCATTGATTTCACTCACTCACTGAATTTATTAAGAAATTCTCTTAATAAGCTGGAATGAGCTTAGAGAAATGGGAGTCGCCGCTGCAACTCCAAAACGGCACCATCACTCCAAAACTGGAACTTTACTCAGTTTTTTTCTATTCATGCAGTCGCTCGGCGAAATGCCAACCGTGCGCTTAAACGCCGCCGCAAACTTCGCGGGGTTGCCATAGCCGGCCCGATTCGCAATTTCTGCCACCGTTTGGTTGGTGTCTCGCAACTGTTGGGCTGCCCAACTCATCCGCTGGTCGGTCAAATATTCAAACACGGTTGTCCCGAACAGCAATCGAAATCCTCTGCGGAGGGTGCGATCGCTTAACCCGACCTGCTCTGCCAACTCCAGGGTGGACGGGGGATTTTCCAATTGCAATCGCAAACTGTCGCGGGCGGCATAAACTTGAGAGATCGTCAGGGGTTTCATGCCGGTTGGGAGGGGTGGCTTGCCTCGATCAGCGACAATGGGTGCCAGGATCAGCGCCATCAGCTCGTGACTTTTGGCCTGGAGAAACAACCGTTTTGATGCTTTCTCATAAGGACAGCTAATGATTTCGTGAGCAACCCGTTGAATCGCGGGAGATGTTTTGGGACAAAGCATTGTGCGCCAATCGTTCCCTTGTACCAGGAAATTCAATTCAGCAGGCAGTTCTCCGTGTTGATTAGCGAAAAGAGTCGTAAATCGCTCTGGCGACATCTCCAGGTTGACGCTGAGGTGGGGCTGGGCACTAGAGCAGATGGAAGAATTCCCGCGCTGCACACCGCTGCCAGCAACAAAAGTGCGTGTATTATTTACCACACCGAATTGGCTATCTAGAAACATTCCAGAGACGAACACCCCAACCTCAACTGGATTATGCAGTTCCAGGTGCTTAATTTGCAGATCCTCTCGATAGGCATGGCTGGATATTTTGAGCCAGCAATCGGGATAAAGATCCACATGAAAGTCATAGCCCTTGCCCAGTATCTGAGGCATGGCAATTAGCTCACTACCAACCACCGGGTCAATCTGCGCTGTCTGCTGGGCAGATTCATCCCAAAGATCTTGATCTTCCCGCGAAGTTAAGGTTATGGTCATAACAACAATCGGTTTGACTCCATCGCTATACTTTTTGCCCGGCAACTACGAGTACCAACTGTTGCTGGGCAGACCGCAGATGGGTAAAGCCTGTCTGGGTTAGCCACTCTAGGACAGTAGATTGCGGCCAGGTGCGTCCACCGCAGGTAACGTAGTAGATCAAAGAAAACAAGCTCATAGGCGCAGACAGCTTGCCGCGATCGCCGGGATGAAACAGGTCGTTAATCAAGATAGTGCCGCCGGGGCGCAGCGCTTGCCAGGACTTTTGCAGGGCGATTTGACACTGCTCAGCCTGCAAGCAATGCAAAATATTGGAGAGGAAAACCAGGTCGTAATCCGTGCCCCAGTCGGTATCCAACAGGTTGCCTTCAATGTAGGAAATGCGATCGCTCAAGCCCGCTTCCGCAATTTTGGGCATTCCGACTTGAGCAGCATTCGGCAAGTCCAAAATACTAGCCTTGAGGCCAGGATAGCTGCGGCAAAAGGCAATGCTGTATTCTGCTGGCCCGCCTGCCACATCTAACATTCGCTTAGGAGCAGGGTTAAGTTTGGCCCATTTGATCACTTGCGGCGCTCGCTGCTGACCGCTGCTTTCAAGCATCGTGTAGTAATTGGCAGCGCAGGTAGATGACTGCGGGTCGAAGTGAAAATTAGGGACTTGCCCCGTCCGAATATCCTCCTCTAGGAGCGCCATTTGGCTGCTAATGTCGCCCCCTAAACGCAAAAAGTCGTGAACCAAACCGCCTGCTTTGGTAAGGTGCTGTGCAGAAACGGCAGTCAGCCGGTACTGGTTGCCTTGGCGCTGGATAAAGCCAAACCCGTCCAGGCTTTCTAACAATACCTGCATACCGTGGGCATCGTAGTTCATGGCGGTGGCTAAATCTGCTGCGGTTTGAGGCTGCTGGTTGAGCGCATCAAAAATGCCTAGCCGGACGGCGGTCACTACAACTTGGCTGACCCCCATGCCCAGCATCGCCAGCAAAAATGGCTGCAACTCTTTGCGAGTCTGGAGGGCGATCGCTTCTAAGGGATTTTCTGGTTTGACCGTCAGGCGCATGGATTTTCTCCTGTAGGTTGTCAGCAAGCAGAAAATTGTTTATGACATTCTTATCAACAAAGAGAGCAAAATCATTAGTTTATTGCACAAATCATAGCTATATGCCACTATGTTGAGCGCTAAAACTCCTGTAAAAAGAGATTTTTAAGAGGTTTTAGCAAAACTTAATCTATATTTTAATGCTAAAGACTTGCAAAAAGATCAGAAAATATTGTTTGCTTTTATTGAGTTTAATTCTCAACTTTGCCGCTTCAGTTGCTGCGCCTTTGCTGCATCGGTCGTAATCCATTTCAGCCAGAGCAGGTTGACTGTGACCCACTCTGAATCAACTTAGGAGACTGCACAACGAATGACTACTTCGCTTTTTTGGACTCCCGTTTTTCGAGCCTTGGGTTGGGTTTCTAACTCAGGCAATCAGGAATCGGGAGCGCCATTGTTAGCCGGAAATAGCCGCTTTACCGATCTCTCAGGACGGCTTTTAGGTGCCCACGTTGCCCATGCGGGGCTGATTGTGCTGTGGGCCGGTGCAATGACTCTGTTTGAACTGTCTCGATTCGATCCAACCCTGCCGATGTATGGGCAAAATCTGATTCTGCTGCCCCACTTAGCCACGCTGGGAATTGGGATTGGAGATGACGGCAATGTTGTCGATACCTATCCTTATCTGGCGATCGGGATGGTGCATCTGGTCAGCTCTGCCATTTTGGGGGCTGGTGGCATCTATCATGCTGTTTTAGGCCCAGAACAGCTAGATCTGCGCTCCTTTGGCTACAAGTGGCAAGACGGCAAAAAAATGACCAGTATTCTAGGAATTCATCTGGTTATGTTGGGGATTGGAGCAATGTTACTGGTGCTGAAAGCAACTCAATTTGGGGGGATATATGACCCTATGGTTGAGCAAGTTAGGCTGGTCACGCCGAATTTGAATCCAGCCGCGATTTTTGGCTATTTGCTTGGGTTTGGCCCGAACGGTTGGACGATCACCGGCATGGCCAGCGTCAATAACCTAGAAGACATCGTTGGCGGGCATGTTTGGGTTGGGTTTCTGTGCATTGCTGGCGGCATTTTTCACATTGCCTCTCAGCCCCTAGCTTGGGCAAAGCGAGCCTTGGTTTGGTCAGGCGAAGCCTACCTGTCATACAGTTTGGGCGCTTTAGCGCTGGCTGGGTTCAGTGTGGCCTGCTTTGTTTCGGTCAATGATATTGCCTATCCGAGTGTTTTTTACGGGCCGATCAGTGGCTTGCCATCAGTCCGCCCAGCTTTAGCCAGCGTTCATGCGGGTTTAGGGTTTTTGGCTTTGGTGGGGCATATCTGGCACGCCTATCGATCGCGCGCTCAGGAGCGGCATGGGTTAGCCCATGGCACTTTCTTTGACTTTATGGCGGCCAATGTTTCAGCCCAGCCTGCCATTGCTCATCCGATCAAGTCCAGCGGCTAGAACAACGGACAAAGGCTAGGAGTAAATACCAGCCTTGATTTCAACTACAAAATTTTCGGCTCTGCGCCATGGAGATGACATCACTATGACAATTGCTCAATCGACTGAACAAATTCCTTGGCGGGCAGGCAATGCCCGTTTGGTTAACCTATCGGGTCAGCTTTTGGGGGCCCACGTTGCCCATGCAGGCTTAATTGTGCTGTGGGCTGGGGCAATGACTCTGTTTGAACTGTCTCGGTTTGACCCAACTCTACCGATGTATGAGCAAGGCTTAATTCTATTACCCAACCTAGCCCGTTTAGGGCTGGGAGTCGGAGCTGGCGGAACGATTGTCGATACCTCTCCTTACTTTGCGATCGGGGTGATTCATCTGATTAGCTCGGCATTTTTGGGCGCAGGGGGACTTTTTCATGTCTTTAAGGGGCCGGGCAAACTAGAAAACGCTTCTACTTTCTTTGGCTATCGCTGGGACGATCCAAACAAAATGACCACGATTATTGGCATTCATCTAATGCTGCTAGGGGCTGGAGCCTTGCTGTTGGTCGCCAAGGCGATGGCATTTGGCGGACTTTACGATCCCGTTGTCCAAGATGTACGGCTCGTCACCAGTCCAAACTTGAATCCAGGCGACATTTTTGGCTACTTGGTGGGCACGGGCGGCAAGTTCTGGCTAGCCAGTGTCAATAGCTTGGAAGACATCGTCGGTGGTCACATTTATGTTGCTGCTTTGTGCGCGATCGGCGGTGTTTGGCATTTGCTAACTCAACCTTTCAAGTGGGCGAAGCGATTGTTCGTCTGGTCGGGTGAAGCCTATTTGTCCTACAGCATTGGGGCTGTTAGTCTGATGGCCTTTATTGCGACCCTGTTTGTCTCGGTGAATGCGATCGCCTTTCCACCGGAGTTCTTTGGCCCAACCTTGCTCTTAAAGTTCGATCGCTTTCCCTATTTTGCTAGCCCAGATGGGGTACTGACCTGCCGCGTCTGGCTGGCCAATACCCACTTCTGGCTCGGCTTCTTTTTCTTGCAGGGACATTTATTCCACGCCTTACGGGCAGCCGGCTATAGCTTCGTTGAAGGCAAAATGGTCGCTTTCCCGCGCGGACAGGTCAGTTAGACACACCTTGGAGGCATAAGCATGACTGCAACAACTGTTGGGGTGGCAGCCCCCCCTGATTTGCCAACGAATGACTCGATGACAGCGGCTTACGTTGCTGATTCGATGCATCCCTATTCCTGGTGGGCAGGCAATTTTCGGTTTGTCGATTTGTCTGGGAAGCTGTTGGGAGCGCACATCGCCCATGCGGGGCTGATTGTGCTGTGGGCCGGGGCGATGACTCTGTTTGAGCTGTCTCGGTTTGACCCCAGCCTACCCATGCCCAGTCAGGGCTTGATTTTGCTGCCCCATCTAGCCACGCTGGGCTTGGGGGTGGGGGCAGGTGGACAAATTATGAGTACCGATGCTTACTTTGCGATCGGGATGTTGCACCTGGTTAGCTCTGCTGTCTTGGGGGCAGGCGGCATTTACCATGCAGTGCTGGGGCCTGCCAAGCTAGACGAAAAAGGCTTTGGCTACAACTGGCAAGATGGCAACAAAATGACCACTATTTTGGGCATTCATCTCGTGCTCTTGGGCATCGGTGCCCTGCTTTTGGTGGTGAAAGCGACCTTAGCCGGTGGACTTTACGATTCGGTTACGGCTGATGTTCGCCTGGTCTCCCATCCCACCCTCAATCCGCTGGTGATCTTTGGCTATCTGGTAGGGTTTGGCCCCAATGGCTGGACGCTGCAAGGAATGGCCAGCGTCAATAATCTCGAAGATGTGGTGGGCGGACATCTGTGGATTGGGGGGATTTGTATTTTGGGGGGAATTTGGCATATCTTGACCCGGCCAACCGCCTGGGCCCAGCGATCGCTGCTCTGGTCGGGGGAAGCCTATCTTTCCTACAGTCAGGCTGCCCTGGCCTACATGGGCTTTTTTGCCGCTTACTTTGTCACCGTTAACGACACAGTTTATCCCAGCGTATTCTACGGGCCAGTTGGCACTCCCACGGTCGATGGGGTAATTACCCCGCGCACTTGGCTGGGTTTATTTCATATCGTGGTTGCCGCCTTACTCTTGGCGGGTCATTTTTGGCATGCTCTCCGGGCTAGGGCAAAAGCCGCAGGCTTCGTCTTTAGCACGATGAAATTCAACTCAAATGCCCTGTTTGGAGAGGTTCAATTTGCCGGGGAACCGCTGTTTGAGGGGATTGTCCAACCCTTGAAGGGCAATCCGCAGTTGGGCGGATTAGCGACACCCATTAATAACAGTGACCTTGTGCTGAGTTGGATCAAAAACTTGCCGATTTATCGCGATCGCTTGTCGGCGATCGCCAGAGGCTTAGAAATCGGAATGGCGCACGGCTACTTGCTACTGGGGCCGTTTCTCAAGCTTGGCCCCCTCCGCAACACGGATCAGGCTCTCTGGGCTGGCGCAGCCTCAGCGGGCGGCTTAGTGATTATTCTCAGTCTTTGTTTATTTGTTTACGGCGCGGCTGTGTTTGAGGGCAGGCGTAAACCCGTGGGCGAGTTACCCAGCAATCTGCAAACCCCTCAAGATTGGAGCTTATTTACCAGCGGCTTCTTGATTGGCGGGCTTGGAGGTGTGATCTTTGCCAGCTTTATTCTCTTAGAAATCAATCGAGCTGGCATTGTTTAGCCACGCCGCAGAAGAGTAGATATGTCCCTACTCTTCTGCTTTCTTCACTTTTACAACCTACTTTTATGGAGGCATGACTGATGCTACCTGCTTTGAGTTACTCCTTGACGAGCCAAGCCCAGCGGGTTAACGGCTACGAGATTCCGGGGGATGAACAACCCAGAATTTACACCACCGACAACCTGCCAGAAGGTTCGGAAATTGAGCAGATTATTTGGTCGGCCTATCGGCAAGTTTTTAATGAACAGCAGATATTAGAAAGCACCCGCCAAATCGGTTTAGAGTCTCAGCTCAGGGGGGGTCAAATCACCGTCCGGGAATTTGTCGGTAACTTGGCAATGTCCGATTCATTTCGACGCTTAAACTATGACTCCAATACGAATTACCGATTTGTGGAGATGTGCATTCAACGCTTGCTGGGTCGGCAAGTGTACAGTAACCGAGAAGTTTTCGCCTGGTCGATTTTGCTGGCAACCAAGGGCTTAACCGAGTTTATTAATACGCTGATCAGCAGCGATGAATACCTGAATCAATTCGGTAACAATACCGTGCCCTACCAACGGCGACGTATTTTGCCAGCTCAGGCCCAAGGGGAGTTGCCCTTTGCCCGGATGGCCCGCTATGACAGCTATCATCTTAGCCAAGTCAATCAACTCAACCGTTGGCAGCCCCTGAGCTATGGCGTTAGCGATCGCAGTGCCCCGGTTTACCGCAAAGTTTTGGTAGCAGTACCAGTCTTAGCTGTAGGTTTGCTATTTGCCACGTTGGTATTGACTGCCGCCCCTCAATAGTTGGCTGTTGCATTCGCATTTTTGCACTCATTAGTGGGGCGATCGCGCTTCGGTTGCTCAAGCTAGACACCCTGGAAATAGGATGTTGGTAGCAGTGGTTCACCTGTCGTACACTGACTCAAGTTGATGGATGGCAGTGTATGCGGCGTGACCCGATTTTTTATCAGATGTTTCAGCGCTCACCCCAATTGCTGTTTGACTTGATTGGGTCACGCCCTAGCAATGCTGCGGACTACCGATTTGATTCGGTTGCCGTCAAAGAGCCGAAGTTTGAGATTGATGGCGTGTTTCTGCCGCCAGAGTCAGAAGGAGGAACGGTCTATTTCTGTGAAGTCCAGATGCAGAAGGATGAGACATTATATGAGCGATTATTTGGTGAATCGCTATTGTATTTCTATCGGAACAGGTCGCGCTTTACAGATTGGCAGGCTGTCTTAATTTATCCATTGCGGAGTGTGGAACAGAGTCAAATCCATCCCTATCGTGCTCTGCTTAACAGTGAACAAGTGCATCGGATTTACCTGGATGAGTTAGGAGATGTACGCTCACTCCCGATTACACTTGCAGCGACGGTATTGACCGTTACCAATGTGGCAGAAGCGGCCCGGTCTCTAATTGCCAGAGCAGAAAAAGCTGCATTACCTGAACAAGAACGCGCCAATCTCGTCGATATTGTGACCTCTATAATGGTGTATAAGTTTGCTAACCTCAGTCGTACGGAGATTCGCGCCATGCTAGGACTGGACTTAACTAGAGAACCCCGTGCCATTCGGGAAGCGAAGGAAGAAGGACGAGAAGAAGGAGAGCGATCGCTGATTCTGCGCCTTCTCACCCGACAAGTTGGAGAGTTACCAGAGGAACTGCAATCGCGCATTCACGCCCTTTCGTTAGAACAACTAGAAAACCTCGGTGAAGCACTACTGGAGTTTGAGGCGATCGCAGACCTGGAAGCCTGGTTCAGCAAGTTAGAATAGCGATCGCTTTCATGGAGCGCAATCGGGATGCGACGTGATCCGATTTTTTACCAAATGTTCCAGCGTTCTCCCCAATTGCTGTTTGACTTGATTGGTGATCGCCCCGATAACGCGGCAGACTATCGGTTTGATTCGGTCGCAGTGAAGGAGCCAAAGTTTGAGATTGATGGGGTATTTCTGCCCCCAGAATCTGAACCAGGAACGGTTTATTTTTGTGAAGTGCAGTTCCAAAAAGACGAGAAGCTCTACGAGCGATTGTTTGGTGAGTCATTGCTATATTTTTACCGAAACAGTGAGCGATTTTCAGATTGGCAAGCGGTGGTGATTTATCCAAACCGTAGTGCAGAACAGAGCAAGCTGTTTCCCTACCGAGCCTTACTCAATAGTGAACAAGTGCATCGGATCTATCTGGATGAGTTGGGGGATGCGCGGCTATTGCCTGTTACCGTGGCAGCGACAGTGTTGACAATCTTGAATGAGGATGAAGCCCCAGAGGTAGCCCAGACTTTGCTGGCAAGAACCGAGCAGGAGGAATTCACTGAGTGGGAAAGAGCAAACCTCATTGATATTGTGACCTCTATAATGGTTTATAAACTTTCTAATTTAAGCAGATCGGAGATTAGAGCGATGTTAGGACTAGATTTAACTCAAGAGCCGCGCGCGATTCGGGAAGCGAAAGAAGAAGGACGAGAGGAAGGACGAGAAGAAGGAGAACGATCGCTGATTCTGCGCCTTCTTACCCGACAAGTTGGAGAGTTACCAGAGGAACTGCAATCGCGCATTCACGCCCTTTCGTTAGAACAACTAGAAAACCTCGGTGAAGCACTACTGGAGTTTGAGGCGATCGCAGACCTGGAAGCCTGGT
>JAHHGS010000112.1 GCA_019359715.1 Aphanocapsa sp. GSE-SYN-MK-11-07L
AGCGAGGTCTTGTTTTTGTAGCCGATGGACAGTCGGTGATTCTGCCTGTGGAGGACGGTTGCTTGGGAACCCCAATGAAGCAGGAAACCTCAAGAGTGATCTTGGGAAGCCCCACCTTCTAAAGGTGAGGAGGATGTCACGACTAAATCATTGAGTGCTTGTTGCATCTGAGTGTAGACCAAGTTGTAGCAGGCGTTCACATAATCGCGATCGCGAGCGGCTGAGTGACCGTAGTGTTCAAACATAATTGGTGGGCAGACTTGCGTGTGGATTTGCACAGGTAGAGGAATATTCGGCAGTGGGCCGAGGGCGAGTCCCCACGGTAAACCGAGATAGACCGGAAACACGGTTGGGTCAAGACTTAAATACCAGGGCATTCCCCAGGCGTGCAGGTGTTGAACGAGCGGGTAAAGATCAGCCAAGACAATTAGGGTATCGTGGGCACCCTTGGAAATTAGCGGCACAATTGGCACTTTTTCCCGCAGGGCCAGCTTGATAAAAGCTTGATTATTATCCAAGCAAATTTTGTGGCGCAGGGCGTGGGGGCGAAAAACGTCTTTTGCTCCGCCAGGGTAAACCAGCACACTCGCCCCTTGGCGCAAAGCAGCGATCGCCATTTTGGGATGGGCGACCACCGCCCCCAACTCCGCGACTAGCTGGGCTAACTGGGGCGTTCCTTGCCAGACGTGGGGATGCATCAGACCATGGACTGCCCGCTCTGTCCCAAACCGGCTAAACCAGTCGTAGAGCATCATCACCAGATCTGGCGCCGCTAGCCCACCGTTATGAGAGCCGACAAAGAGGACATTGCGATCGGTGGGAATATGCTGCCAGCCGCTGGTTCGGACTCGAAAATAATAGCGATATAACCATGCCCAAATTGGCATCCAAGCTTGAATCGTCTTGGGATTACGTTCAGTTAGCGACCAGCCTGGTCTTGTGGTTGGCTTAGAATGTTTTGGCATCAAGGCTTCGTTATCGCAGATTCTCAAGCTGATTTCAGGTTGAATCGGTTCTGTAGCAACCAACACTCAGGATGATCTTTTGAAACTTTGGTTCCGCAAAGCTTTCAAAAAATAACCGCGATTAAGAACTATACACCCTCCTCTGTTACTTTTGCAAAATGTCATAGTAGCGTTGAGAAGGGGTATTTCCAAAGATAGATGGTTGCGTAGGCAAATTTGGCTGCAATGGCCGATCTATGCCTTGCCCATTGAAAGACGCTTTTAGAAGCAGAGATTGCCATGCTAGATGGATGTAAACCCGCAATGCATTTGTAAGGGGAGAAAGATGAAAAAGGTACTTTTGACAGCCGCCATATTGTGTAGCTTTGGTTTGCTGACCATTTCTGAAACGGCAATGGCAAATTCAACAAAGTCTAAGGCAGAAAATGCTGGAAACTCGACTAAAAAGACCCTCAAAAATGCTGGTGAGGGAGCAAAGGACACTCTCCACGACACCGGAACAGACGCCAAAGATACGATGGAAGGAGCCGGCAGAGTTCCCTACAGAGGTTTGAGGAAGTTTTTTATTGGCAAATAAGCGATCGCCGAATTCTCAGCCCGATATCGATTGCTGTAGGTCATAGGCCAAAACCTTCGCAAAGAAAAATATTAAATATCCCTGTCCAAATCTCTGTCACGGTTGCTGTCGATGCAACTTGTGGACAAAGGTCAATTAAGAAAGGCACTTCCAAATGGGAGTGCCTTTCTTGATGAATAGGGCAGGCGATCGCCCCTTTACGCTTAGAGGGCTATTCTTGCCGTTGCTACCATTTTAAGGTCGCTATCGTATCTACTTTTGGGCAGACGCTATCCTCCTGCGATCGTGGTAAGTCTCAGATTGCTCTGAATTAAACTGTACATTTCAGACAGTACCTGCGATCGGATGAGACGTAAAAACATGGCTAATCTTTCGACGGTAGAGGCCAGAAGCCAATTTGCTGACTTGATTAACCGGGTTGCCTATGGCAAAGAGCGGGTGATTCTGACTCGTCGAGGCAAGGCATTAGTCGCAGTGGTGCCGATTGAGCAGATCCAGATTTTGGATGCAGTGATTAGAGCCATTCAACCGTTCCCATTGTCAGATGCCCATCCGCATGAGTCGCAATTTGATAGCGAATCTTACCCTTTACCTTCAGAAGTCGCCAGGGTACAAGAGCATGTCTGAGTCGGAACCAGGGTTGAACAATATGCGGCAGGAGCAGGCGCTGCGACGAGAAGCAGAAACAGCCAAGCACCAGCTTGAGAGCATTCTGACCAGCATTCGAGATGGGTTTTATGTTCTGAATCGCAACTGGCAGTTTACCTACGTCAGCGATCGCTATTGCGAAATGGTTGGCCTGCCGCGTACCGAAATTTTAGGCCAAAATATCTGGGAGTTGTTTCCAGCAGCGGTTGAGACTGAAGCCTACGTTCAATTTCAGCGGGCGCTGACAGAACAAACGCCGATTCAGTTTGAGTATCTCTACCTGCCCTGGAACTGTTGGCATGAGCATCGACTTCATCCTTCACCGGATGGGTTGACGGTTTTTCTGACCGAGATTACCGATCGCAAGCAGGCGGAACTGATCCTGGTTGAGCAGAAGCGGCTACTGGAGTTAATTGCCACCGGCACCCCGTTAGACGACTGCTTGGCCGCCGTCTGTGCCTCGGTGTCTAAGCTGAGTCCCCCTCTGCGGGCTTGCTTTTTGCTCACCGATGCTCATCGGCAATCCTTTCTGCATTTAATTACGCCGGGATTCCCGCCCTCATTTGAACAAGGACTGGCAGGTAGTCCGATTAGTCAACTTTGTGTTGGCACCTGCGGCGAGGCCGTGTATCACGGTCAACCCGTTACCTGTCAAGATATTGCCAACGACGATCGCTGGTCGCAGGCATGGCGAAACTTGTGTCTAACCCACGGCATTTTGGCCTGTCATTCCCAACCCGTGATCGGGACTGACAATTTGCCGCTTGGCTCGCTGATGCTTTGTTTCGACCAGGCGCGAACGCCGACGGGCTGGGAGCAGCAACTGGCTGACTTTGGTAGCCAGATTGCCAGGATTGCCTTTGAGCGCGATCGGACAAACCTGGACTTACAGGAGAGCGAAGAACGCTTTCGTACCTTGGCAGAGCATATCTCGCAGTTTGCTTGGATGGCAGACAAAACCGGCTGGATCTTTTGGTACAACCGCCGCTGGTTTGAATACACGGGCACAACGCTGGAGGAAATGCAGGGCTGGGGCTGGCAGCGGGTTCATCATCCAGACCACGTTGATCGCGTCGTCAAGCATATTCGTGATTGCTTTCAAACCGGGCAGGAATGGGAAGATACCTTTCCACTCCGGGGCAGAGATGGCAGCTACCGCTGGTTTCTGTCGCGCGCCATTCCAATTCGAGACCGGCAAGGACAGATTATCCGCTGGTTTGGCACTAACACAGATGTTACCGATCTGAGGCAAGTCGAGGCGGAATTGCGGCAAAAGAATGCGATTTTGGATGCGGTGAATGAATCAGCTCCAACCCCGATTTTTGTCAAGGATCGGCAAGGGCGGATTATCTATGCCAATCCAGCCACGCTGGAAGTATTGGGGAAACCGGCGGCGGAAGTAATTGGCGCTCGTGATTGCGATCTCTACCCCAACCCGGAAGATGCCGCTAGGGTAATGGAAAACGACCAGCGGATTATGGCATCGGGGCAAACGGAAGTGGTGGAAGAATCTCCGGATGGGATTCGCACCTTTTTAAGCATGAAAGCGCCTTACCATGACGATGCTGGAGCCGCAATTGGGTTAATTGGGATTTCTAATGACATCAGCGATCGCGTTCAACTTGAACGCGATCGTGAGCACATATTACAGCAAGAACAAGCAGCCAGATCAGCGGCTGAGCGAGCCAACCGGATCAAAGACGAATTTTTAGCGGTGCTCTCCCACGAGCTGCGATCGCCGCTGAACCCGATTCTGGGCTGGTCTCGCCTGTTGCAAAAGGGGACGCTTGATCCGGCTCGGCACACCGAAGCCCTGAAGACGATCGAGCGCAATGCCAGATTGCAGTCGCAGTTGATTGAAGATTTACTTGATATCTCCCGGATTATGCAGGGCAAATTGTCCTTAAAAGCAGCGCCAGTGAGTTTAACCTTTGTGATTTCAGCCGCAGTTGAAACGGTGCGGTTGGCCGCGGAGGCAAAAAATATTCAGATCTGGCTTGACCTCGACCCAGCGATCGCTGCTATCTCTGGTGATGCGGCCCGCTTGCAGCAGGTCGTCTGGAACTTGCTTTCCAATGCCGTCAAATTCACGCCGTCCGGTGGACAAGTTAGGGTCGAACTGCGGCAGCTTGCTAATCTGGCTCAGATTCAAGTTAGAGACACTGGCAAAGGTATTCTGCCGCAATTTCTGCCCCATGTGTTTGACTATTTCCGGCAAGAAGATAGTTCGACCACGCGGAAATTTGGCGGCTTGGGGTTAGGGCTGGCGATCGTGCGGCAAATTGTTGAGATGCACGGCGGCACGGTCGGGGTCGAGAGCGCAGGTGAAGATCAAGGCACTACCTTTACGGTTCAGCTATCGCTCACCCCGCAAGCTCCCAGCGAATCAGAGCCACCTGGCGACAATCTGACAACAGCCTCTGCTTTGAGCAATCTGCACATTCTGCTCGTTGATGATGAAACCGACACCCGCGAGTTTGAAGCGTTTTTGCTAGAACAAAGCGGAGCCAAGGTAACAGCGGTTAGCTCTGGATTTGAGGCCCTGCAAGCCCTAGATCAATTGATTCCAGATCTATTAGTGAGCGATATTGGGATGGCGGAAATGGATGGCTATATGCTGATCGAGCAAATTCGCTCGCGATCGCCCGCCAACGGCGGCATGATACCGGCGATCGCGCTGACTGCATACGCCGCAGAGCTTGATCAGCAAAAAGTTCTCCAAGCAGGATTTCAGGCTCACCTGACCAAACCTGTGGAGCCAGAGAAATTAATCAGAACAATTGTCAGTTTGTCAGGGAGCAACGGATGTGTGTGAATCGCAAACATGTATGACGGAGATCTTGAACATGCCGAGGATTAATCTCTTAGCTGATCTAAATCTTCCATAAAGCACTTATCCTCCAAGACTGCTAAGCTATTTCAAGCCTCTGACAACCGCAGCCCTAATCCCTTTCTCAGTGATGCTTCTACACACTTTTGCCTCATGGATAGCTTAAAAAGCGGGAAATCTTAAAGCCCCCTTTTTAAGCGGGTTGGGGGAGCCAACTGCGTAATTTCAACAAGCTCTCAACCTCAACTGACCGGAGCCATAGCCTGCAATGGATCAAACACCGCCACCCTCAATCGCTCAAATCTATGCCCAACGGATAGAAGAGATTGTCCAAGCCACGTTGAAAGGGCAAATTCGGGCCAAATCTCAGGTCGGGCAGATGCTGCTGGAGTCCATTCAGCCAGGCACGGGAGAAATCTTTGAGCGTTGTTTGAGTGAGCGGCTGCAAGCCAGCCAAACCCAAATCGAGGCATTGACCGACGAGCTAAAGCTGGCCAAAGCCAATCGCAGCCTGCGGGCCCTGCAAGCGATCCAGGCAGAATGGGAGCGCTTGCAGACGGAACTGCGATCGCAAGAAACTGTCACCAGCGCGGTGCAGGCGATCGGGCAAGCCAACCTGAATCAGCGGTTCAGTGCCTTTGTGCAATTGTTTGACCCCAATCTGCCGCAAAGCTTAAACCAAGCCCAACTGAAGCAAATTGCCAAGGCAGTTGAGCAACAGGCTGACTCGGCCGACCCCGAAGCGGCCGAAGAATTGCTGGCAGTGACAAAAGGGATTCAATTGGGATTAGTGGACTGGCAGCAGGTAGAAAAACACCTGGTCAGTTGGATTTATGAGCGCCCGGATCAAGTTGGGTTTAGCAGCGGAACCAGAGAAGTTGGCCCGTGGGAACTGTGGTCGAAGCATGTCCAGGGCGGCTTGGTGCGATCGCTGTTTCAAGCCTTGGCGCAAGGAGACTCTCCGGTTGAGCTGGTTAGTCAGCAGCCGCAATTGGTGCTGGCAGAGTGGGTGGAACTGGTTGTCGTCGTCCAATATCTGCACCGGGGGCTAGTCGCTTGGTCAGAAAAAATGATCTACGACGGCAAATTGGGAGCCAAACTTTCGATTACTGGCTTTTTAGTCTTTGCTGTTTTTTGGTCGCAGTTGGCTAATGGCAGCCAGCAAAATGTTCACTGGCAGAGTAGTCGCCGCGATCGCTTGGCTGAAACCTGTTTTCAAATCATGCTGCAAATTTTGCGGACGTTTACCCAACGCTCCTATTTCCCGCTTTATGGCGGCATGTATGCTTCCTTTGGCGGTAAATATTTACGGGAGGCGATCACTTACCTTGACCAGCCGCTCCAGCAAATTCAGGGGCAGCCCGACCAGGCCAAGGCAAGAATTTTAACCCTGCTCGGCTATTCCCTCCGGGCCCAAGGGCGGTATGACGCAGCGGTCGAGTTTCATCAGGCGGCGCTGGAAATTGCTCAAACCGAGGGCGATCGCCCCTGCGAAATTGCCAGCTATAACCACCTGAGCCGAATTTGCGTTGCCCGCCAAACCTATGCTGAGGCAATCGATTACAGCCAGCGGGCCCTGATGCTGAGTCGGCAAACTGGCGAGCTGCTGGGGGAAGCGAATGCCCTAGCTAACTTGGGCTTTAGTGAAGTCTTTCTGGCCAAAACCACCCAGGCTGAACCGGAAGCCTACGAGCGAGCAATTGAACTCCTAGAGCGAGGCAAACAACTGTCTGAGCAATTGGGCGATCGCCAAAGTCAGGCCCTTTGCCTCAGCAGTTTGGGGATTGCCCATGTTGTGGTTGAGCAGTTTGAACAAGCGATTCCCCACTTGGGCAACGGTTGGCAAGCCGCCCAAATGTCTGGCGATCTCTATCTACAGGGCTTAAACCTGTACTATTTAGCCCAAGCTTACTATCCGTTACAGCGCTGGGAGCAAGCCGTATTTACGGGCTGTGTCGGCATGTACCTGCTGGAGCAAGTGGGAGCGCAAGAGTGGCAGCAGGCGGCTGGCTTAATGGCGATCGGGCGAGGACAAATCGGAGCAGAGGCGTTTCAAGCCCATCTGAATAAAAGCCGCCCCAGTATCCTAGAAATCATTGGCGTAGATGGCTACGATCACATTTCTTACCTGCTGCAAACCTATCAAGCCGGCTTGGACTAGATAATAAAGGCAGAACAGGAAAAATACACAGCAGAAGCCCGAAGCGGATGAGGCGATCGAATAATGCTAGGACTCATCAATTGGCTAGCATCACGCCCTATAATTCCAGCAGTTCCACAGAATATTGATTATGGAGAGTAAACCCGCTGATAATCAGGACTTGACAACGCCTGTTGAATCAGTGGCAGGTTCTGCCTCTCCACCTGAAATTCAGCCCAATCTCTCCCTTGACCTAGCTCCAGTTGAGTCTAGCAATGGGTTGAAGCAGCCTTCTCCCCCGATCGCTGATTCCCAGACCCATTCGCGATTTCTGCTCAAGTATTTGCCTTGGGCAATTTTATCTTTGGCTCTTGTCGGTTGGGGGGTGTTGGGGCGGATTCCGATTTTGGCGGTTGGCAGGGGCGTGCTGATTGTGCCCAGAGATGCCGTGCAACTGCAATCGAGGGCGGCGGGGCAAGTGCTGTCGCTGAATGTTGAGGTGGGCGATCGGATTCAAAAAGGACAGGTGTTGGCGGTGCTCGACCAACCCGTGCTGCGGCAGCAGTTGCTGCAACTGCAAGCCAATTTGGCGGAGCTAGAGGGCCAAAACATCAGCGTGACGGCTCAGCAAAATCGCACCAGTCTCCAGCGCTTGCAGGAAATTGACCGCCAGCGACAGGCGCTTCAGCAGCAGCGGGCAGACTTAAAGCAAATTATTGCGGTTCAGAAGCAAAAAATGGATCAACTCGACAAGCTGAGCCAGGAAGGGGCGATCGCCCGGTTTGATGTCGAACGGGTAAAAGTAGAAGATATTTACCTGCAAAACCTGCGTACCCTCAGCAATATTCCGCCTCAACTGGCGCAACTCAATGCTGAAATTGAGCAAATTCGGCTCCAAGACACCCAAGATAACTTGAAGCGGAAAAATCAAATCGATGACTTGAAGCGACAAATTAAGGTTGTGCAGTCTCAAATCACCACTGCCAGCCAAATTCTCAGCGACTATACTGGTCAAATCCTTGACTTGACAATCAATCCCGGTCAGTTTGTGACAGCAGGTACCCGGCTCGGCACGATTGGGCAAGACCAAGTCGATCAGCCCTTACGGGGAATTACTTTTTTCGCGATCGCTGATGCGAAGCGAATTCGGACTGGGATGACGATCGAAATTACACCCGATATTGAATCGCGAGAGCGCTACGGTGGGATTCTGGGGCAAGTCACCTCGGTCGCGACCCTGCCGGCCACCGAAGCAGATATTTCTCGCTTGGTCGGCAACGATAATTTAGCCAAAGATTTAGTCAACGCTGGCACTGTAATTCAAGTTGGAGCTAACTTGGCTGCTAATCCAGCCAATCGAAAGCAGTATCAGTGGACGTTCTCGCAGGGGCCAGACTTTCCGATTCAGACGGGCACCACAACCAATGCTCGAATTGAGGTCGAGCAACGCACCCCGCTCGGCTATTTGCTTCCCAACCTAAGACGACTGACAGGCGTTTATCGATGAGCAATTTCTGGTGGATTGTGGTAGATGCGGTAATTTTTTGCATTCTGCTCGTCAGTGAGCCCCCACAGCTCTGGTTCTGGCTCGTGCTATTTATCGTCATCTTGGCCTATGGGATTGAGCGCTCTTTGCATCAGTAACGTTCTGATTCGAGTTCCACTGGCTGCTCAAAGATTTCAGCTTCAGAAAAAGGGCAGGCTGGGGGAAGTTGGCTTGGGTCGAGAGGCGTTTCCCGGTCTACTAAATTGAGTCCTTTTTCGTAGCCAATCTCAATTGCTTCGCTCAGATAGGGCTTCAAACTGGGGTTTTCCTTCAGGTGCCGACGAATCTCTTGCCGCTGTTCCCGAATCGTGGCCCGCCAACTTTTCGATCGCGCCTCCGGTTGATAGCGACATTTCAGCAGATGCCCTAGTAAAACTCCCAACCGATTACGAAGCTCTTGGCGCTGCTGCTTGCCCAATGAGTCTAACTCCTCAATCAGGTTTTCAATATCCACTTGCTCCCATTGCTGAGCTTGCAGCAGCTCGATCTGGCGCTGCGTCCAAGCGTAGAAATCCTGATCATAAAGAGTCGTGGTTTGCATGGATATCACCGCATTGTCTGAGCTTATTCTGACATTAGAGTGAATTGTGTATGATACATTCACATTGACTTCAAAACCACATTAGATGTGGCACCTTTGCCGAAAATTATTGGTTTTGACTGACATTTCTATAACAAAGCTCAATGTGATTATCATGAAATCAAAGCAACTTGTGCGCCAGCTAAGCATATTGATACCCTCTTTAATTTACTTAACAAACTGTTCGATTTCCGGAAATCAAGTCGAAAGTGAGACAAGTCCCACAGCTTCGCCCACTGTACTAAACACTTCTAACGCTCCTGAGAAGAAATCTTTACAGGTTAATTCAATACCTAACGCAGATCTATGTAACCCAAATGTCAATCTAGCTGAGGAACCTGGGCTTGAGAGTGATTTAGGAGTTGAGGGCTTTTTTTCGTACAGTTGGCTTAGACCAGAAGACAAAAAACCTTTATATCAAAGTACACTTTTCATTACGACTACAGGAAATAGACTTTGCGCGTATCGAGCTATTGAAAAAGATCCGTTTGGAAGTTTGGCTCGATGTGGTGGTCTAGGGTGTGGCTCACAACATGGCGAGTTATTAGCTACTCTTGATTTCAAGCCAAATACGGATAACACTTTCCTTGTTCAATCTGCCAATGGTTTAGCTGGCTTTATGAGTGGTGCAGTTTGTCAAATAGAGAAAGCTGGTTTACCAGAAATTGTTTGCCGCTCTTCTAAAAGTCCTAAATTTACAGGGGAATCTATCATAGTTTTCTCGGCAGGAAGTTAATTTCATTTGTTTGTTAAGCTCTCTGAATAGGTTGTAGCAATTGTCTGATTGTCAGCTAGAAATGATCAGTGAGAGGAAACTCAAATGGCAACCAACACTTCTTTAGAGGAACGACTTGCAGCAGTAGAAGCCGCGATTTCTCAATTGCAGCAGCAAGTTGCCACTCCTCAGCCGTCAAATTGGCTGCAAAAAATTACAGGCTCTTTTAAGGATGAACCCGCGTTTGAAGAGGTGCTTGCTTACGGTCGAGCCATTCGTCAAGGCGATGAATCTATCCTCGAAGGGCAAAACGACTTGTGAAGTATTTGTTGGATACGGATCATTTGAGCATTCTTCAGCGACAAGCGGGGCAGAATTACACCAATCTTTCAACCCGCATGACTCACTACCCATTATCAGATTTCACCGTATCGACCGTGACGTTTCATGAGCAGATACTTGGTAGTCACGCATACATTAATCGCGCACGTAACCTGGATGATGTCGTGAAAGGATATGCAATGATGGCGCGGCTCGTCAGCGACTTCAAAGTGTTGCCCCTCGTCTCATTCGATGCAGGTGCGGCTACAACATTCGATCAGCTACAGTCACAACGGATTCAACTAGCGAAGATGGATGCGCGAATTGCGGCAATTGCGCTGTTTCGTGGGTTGATTTTGTTAACCCGCAATCATCAAGATTTTGGTAAAGTAGCGGGGTTATTGATCGAAGATTGGACAGTTTGAAGCGCCAGTAAAAATAGTCGTGTTGATCGCAGCATAACCACTCCAGCACAGCGAACCTATAGGCTTTTTGCGCTTGGGTTTCACATATGTTGCCACTGCTTGGGAACTTTAAGATGACCCAGCAATAAATTGCCCGATCGCCAAAAGAGTCCCCTAAACTAGAATAGAGTCTGCTGGTTTGCGGGATGCTTTATGCTGCAAGTTAGCGATCAGCCTACTGCTGCCTTCTTTTTGAGTATGACCCCAGAGTCGTTTGACCACATTGCCCAAGCCTTGGCTGCTCATCAACAGTCTTTGCGAATTAAGAAGCTGATGTTCGCCACCGTTAAAGGCAGTTGGGAAAACGATCAGACCACCTTAGACCAGCATCCCATTGCTGAATTAATCCAAGCGGCTTGCGACAATTTTTCTGGGGCAGAGCAGTTCACCGGGCGGCTAATGCAGGTTGTCGATACGCTGAACAAAAAAGCCGAGTACGTGATGATTGCAGATTTAATTTGCCATCACCTGCGATCGCTCTACCCTGCTGCTAACCCTACTCCCGTCGAAGTACCAAACTGGTTTGACCTCCGCTGCCAAATTGTCAAATCAATTAATCCGTTACGAACGAAAATTTTGCTATTCTCAGCCCTGTATCACCTTTTTAGCAACAGCGAGGCAGATTGGGTCAGCCTTAAAATGCACAGCTTGGATAATTTGCTCAAGCAATTCCTCAGTCGCCGTCTAGACCTATCCGCAATGACTGAAATCCTCAATTCCACTGTTCTTGATCTGCATCCCGCGCTTGAATATACTGCTGTCGCGAGTACGCTGCTGTCGGCCCTGCAAGCCTGGCAAACCCCAATGCCAGTCGGTCGGCAGGACACTACTGAGATTACGATTTTAGCTGCCCTTGACGCTGATGACACTGAAGTTGGCACGGTCGGCAACCTGGCTAACGATGATCAAAACAGTTCATTTTTGACCGACTTAAAGGGAGCACCCGCCAATGGACGCTGATGAATTAATCAGCCGCTACGAGGCGGGAGAAATTAATTTTCAGGCTGAGAGTCTACGCCAAATTCAACTGCTAGCGGCTGATCTGATTGGGATTAACTTTGCCCAAGCCGATTTGCACAGAGCTAACCTCAGCTTGTGCTATCTCAACCGCAGCAATTTAGAAGCGGCCAGCTTGCGGCAAGCTCTGCTGAGAGGGGCCAATTTAACCCAAGCGAATTTGACTAAAGCCAACCTTCAGGATGCAGACCTGCATGGGGCAATTTTGCAAGGCGCGATCGCCTCAGAAGCCAATTTAGCCCTGGCCGATTTAGCTGACAGCAACTTGAGCGAGATTGACCTCCGCCAAAGCGATTTGAGTGGAGCCAACCTGGCAGGAGCCTGCTTGCGAGGGGCTAATCTGCGCCAGGAACGCAGCGGGCGAGTCAATCTGCGGGGCGCAAATTTAACGGGTGCCGACTTACAGGGAGCGAACCTAGCCGGGGCAGATTTGACCAAGGCGAATCTGCGGGGGGCTAACCTGCGGGATGCCAATCTGCGAGAAGCCAATTTACAAACTGCTGACTTAGAAAAAGCAAATTTGCCAGCCACGATGCTGACTGGAACTAATCTCAGCTATGCCAATCTGTCTGGGGTTAACCTTAGTCAAAGTCGGTTGGGGCAGGCCAACCTGCAAGAGGCCAATCTCAGTCACGCTGATTTAACTGAAGCGAATTTGACCGAAGCCAATCTGCATCGGGTTAATCTGAGTTATAGCCTCCTGAAAGGGGCAAAGTTGAATCGGGCCAACTTGAGTCGGGCTGACCTGAGCGGCTGTAATTTGACAGCGGCTTTGTTAATTGAAGCCTATCTGGCTCGCACCAACCTGACGGAAGCCGACTTAACCAGAGCCAATTTGGTACGGGCCGAAATGAGCAGCGCGATTCTGCTGCACACCCTCTTACAAGAGGCAACCTTGCCCGATGGCAGTACTCACCCCTAGCAAAGTTTTCCAGTTTTGAATTGTTGACCCCCTATGCGCAAAACCTCTGATTTGAAAGTTGTAGAAAATCGTCCTTTACTGTCTCCCGAAACAGTGTTGGATGAATTGCCAATTACCGAAGCCGCTGCCAGCTTGGTGGACGAAACCCGCGATCGCATTCGCAACATTATGCGGGGCAGCGATCGCCGCTTACTGGTGGTGGTTGGCCCCTGCTCGATCCACGATGTCGCCGCCGCCTGTGAGTATGGGCAAAAATTGCAGCAGTTACGCCTAGACCTGGCAGATTGCCTAGAAATTGTCATGCGGGTCTACTTTGAAAAACCCCGCACCTCTGTCGGCTGGAAAGGGCTAATCAACGACCCGCACTTAGACGACAGCTACGACATTAATAGCGGTCTGCGGTTGGCGCGTAAATTACTGCTCGACCTCACTCACCTTGGTCTACCCACGGCCACCGAACTGCTTGACCCGATTATTCCCCAGTACATTGCCGATTTGATTTCTTGGACGGCGATCGGGGCCCGCACTACCGAGAGCCAAACCCACCGCCAAATGGCCTCTGGGCTATCGATGCCAGTCGGGTTCAAAAATGGCACCGACGGCAGTCTTTCTTCTGCTGTGAATGCAATGCTGGCAGCTCGTCAACAGCATCATTTTTTGGGGATCAATAATGCTGGGTTGGCCAGCATTGTCACCACCGCCGGGAATGCGGATACTCATTTGGTGCTGCGGGGCGGTAAGGACGGCCCCAACTATGATGTTGCCAACGTCAAAGCTGCTGCTCAACAGCTCCAGCGGTTAGCCGTCAACGCTCGGATCATGATCGACTGTAGCCACGACAACGCTGCCAAAGATCATCTCCGCCAAGTCACCGTTTTAGATGAAGTCAGCAGCCAGCTTTTGGACGGCTCCCAGAACATCATGGGGGTGATGATTGAAAGCCACCTGGTCGCAGGCAAGCAGTCACTGCCCCCAGATTTGAATCAACTCACCTACGGACAAAGCATCACCGACCCCTGCGTAGACTTTTCCACCACCACCCGCATGTTAGAAAAGCTAGCCGAAGCCGTCCGCGATCGCCAACTGGTGTTGAGTTGAAATCATTGCAGCAAGGAGTACGTTATGGCAGTAGAGCGCTGGACTGACGAAATG
Source organism: Aphanocapsa sp. GSE-SYN-MK-11-07L (assembly GCA_019359715.1). GTDB lineage: Bacteria > Cyanobacteriota > Cyanobacteriia > Thermosynechococcales > Thermosynechococcaceae > JAHHGS01. The sequence continues at coordinate 13,878 of JAHHGS010000112.1, forward strand.
CTAGATAAGCTAGCGGAAAAAGTCAATCAGTTGGCAGAATCGATCGCAGAACTACGGGATGAAACGAAAGACTTCGATGAAGATTTGAGTCCGACGCAGAAATGGCAGGATAGAACTTGGACTGTGATTAAGTGGGTGGGGGGAATTTCAACCGGGGTTTCTATTAGTGCAGCGATCATCCTTTTGGGGTTGGGACTCAGATTTGCTGCCACTGGGCGATAATCAGAGCATTGTTGGCTTGCCTGAACAGAGCAATGCTTAAGCTCAGTTGTTGAAAGGAGCGATTTCGATTCGGCGATCGCCTAGCCTATGAGCGGAATTAGTCGAAATATTACTCTTGATCCCCGTTCCAGCCTGATTGATCGCCATTTGCCGAATACTCCACAAGTTCAACGACTGCTCCGCAGAGAAGGTAGAGCGCATGTATTTAACGATCGCGAAACCCTCGAACAAGTCACGCAAGCTATCATTGCAGGAGGAGAGCAAACTGGAATCGATGACGAAGAAGACGATTACGAACGGTATGGACTCTACTTTTCAGAGCCGATCAGTTACATCATTAAAGTAGACGGAAGCCAAATCTCACTTTATTACGGTGAGATCAAAATTGTGAAAGCAACAGGTGAGTATCATGCAATCCCACGCACCGGCCCTCGCAGAACAAGCTAAAACTTGGAAATTCCTAGAACTTTGGGTTGATCCAGTTCTTTTTCCACCTAAGATTCTGATGTTGGTCGGCGATCAAGATGGCACTTGTCGTATATTTAACCCCGCCACTAACTATAAACTTGTAGTCACCTACTCTAACTATCAAACTGCTCAAGAATGGCTGCTGGAAGATGAGTATGAACGAGTTAAAGGACAACTTTTAGCTGAAGAAGTTCTTTGATCTTGCAAGGGGCGTTCAGGAAGTATCCCAGAGGGAATTGCCAATGGACTGGTGGCGCAAACTGAAGAAAAATCCGTTGGCCCGCTGGGCAGCGCTGCTGTTGCTGGTGTTTTATGTCGCCGTATTTGCGGCTGATTGGGTGGCTCCCTACGACCCCTACGCTGCTCAGATGGATGGAGCACTGCTGCCGCCGACTCAAATTTATTGGCGTAATCAAGCTGGAGAGTTTATCGGCCCCCACGTTTACCCAACCACTCAGGGGCCAGTGAGTTTAGAAACTGGCGATCGCCAACTGGTCGTCGATCGGCAACAGCCTTCTCCGCTCAGGCTATGGGTGAAAGGAGATGAATACAACTTTTTGCAGCTCTCGCTGCCCCTACCAACCCAGTGGTCGCTGACCGACCCCAAAATTGATCAGGTGGTAATTTTTCCGGGTTTTAAGGGCGATCGCCATTTGTTTGGGGCAGTTGGCAAAGGTAAGTTTAATCTGCTCGGCACCGATGAGCAGGCCCGCGATCAGTTCAGTCGGCTGCTGTTTGGCGGGCGGATTAGCCTCAGCATTGGGCTAATTGGAGTCGCAATTTCTTTTCCGATCGGAATGCTGATTGGCGGCATTTCTGGTTACTTTGGCGGCTGGACTGACAGCGTTTTAATGCGAGTCGTTGAGGTGTTAATGACCATCCCCAGCATTTATTTGCTGGTGGCTCTAGCGGCGGTTTTGCCGCCCGGTTTGAGCAGTGGCGAACGGTTTTTACTAATTGTGCTGATTACATCGCTGATTAGCTGGTCAGGACTGGCCAGAGTGATTCGCGGACAGGTGCTGTCGATTAAAGAACTGGGGTTTGTCCAAGCGGCCCAGGCAATGGGAGGGCGATCGCTCTACATCATTACTCGCCACATTTTGCCCCAAACCGCTAGCTACGTGATTATCTCTGCCACTCTTTCAATTCCCAGTTTTATTGTGGCTGAATCAGTGCTGAGTTTAGTGGGCTTGGGGATTCAACAACCCGATCCTTCCTGGGGCAATATGCTTTCCCTGTCCACCAACGCCTCGATTTTAGTCTTGCAACCCTGGCTGATTTGGCCGCCTGCCCTGCTAATTATCTTGACGGTGCTGGCGTTTAACCTGCTGGGGGATGGGCTGCGAGATGCCCTCGATCCGCGCAATCTGCAAAAATCGCTGTGATCAAGGCAGATTAATAATTTGAACCAGCTAATTCTGGACTGATTTATGATTGGGGTATGCAACGATTCATCTGCTTGATTTGGGGTATCCTGCTGGTTTGGTCAACAGGATTATTTTTGCCTGCCCTAGCAGCAAATTTGACCTCTGGAACAGAGATTTTTCAGATGCATTGTGCGGGTTGCCATTTGAATGGCGGCAATATTGTCCGTCGGAACAAAACGCTCAAATTGAAGGCGCTGGAACGAAATAGGGTGAATACTCTAGAGGCGATCGCTACTCTGGTTGCTGAAGGTAAAAACAATATGTCTGCTTATCGCGATCGCCTCACCCCCGCTCAAATTCAAATCGTGTCTGAATATGTGCTTGAGCAAGCTAAACAGGAATGGCGGTAGTTGATTGGGGTCAAGTTGATAGACACTCAGAAATTGACGATTTTTCCAACGGCAGCCGTCAACACGGCGATTAGTGGCGAAGAGTTATGGCAGTGGTGTAGCCAAATTCGCCAGCAGTATTTAGCCTGCAATAGTGCCGACTCGCTTGCTTGGCTAGAGTTCAACACAGAAATGGCTTATCTGCTAGAAACGGTTGCAGGCTTAGATCGACTCAGCCTCAGGCTACAAACCTATCGACAACTTCCAGAAATTCACCTGACCAAATCGTTAGCAGAGTTGAACCAACTTTGGCGCGATCGCTGGCAGAAGCGGGTGCCACTGCAATACCTATTAGGAGTAGCGACTTGGCGAAATTTTCTGCTTCAGGTTTCACCGGCTGTGCTAATTCCACGTCCAGAAACCGAAGAAATCATTGATTTAGCCTTACATTCCATTGCTCAAAATTTAATCGAACAGCCCCAGCACTGGGCAGATTTGGGCACAGGTTCCGGGGCGATCGCCCTGGGTTTAGCGACCGCGTTTCCTAATGCCACAGTTCATGCGGTTGATTGCAGCCCTGAAGCATTGGCGATCGCCCAAGCCAATGTTCAGCAATACGGATGCGGTGGTTTGTCAGCACAGAAAGACTTAGAGCAAATTCATTCTGAACGAATTTATCTTTATCAAGGGCAATGGTTTAGCCCCCTGTCATTGCTCAAAGGTAAACTAACGGGTGTGGTAGCTAATCCTCCCTACATTCCGACCGAGATGATTTCTGAACTGCAACCGGAAGTTGCTAACCATGAACCTCATTTGGCTTTAGATGGTGGTCAAGATGGTCTAGAGAGTATTCGAGAAATTATTGCGACTGCTCCAGATTATTTAGTTAGCAATGGGTTGTTGTTACTAGAAATTATGATTGGTCAAGCGAGTACGGTTGTGAATTTGCTCCAACAGCAAACTAATTATTGCAATATTCAGGTTCACACTGACCTGTCTGGAGTAGAGCGGTTTATCTTGGCTGATCGAGTTTAGGCAAGTATTAGAGAACCAATATTAATGGATATGATTGAAGCCCTCCGGCAAGATTACCAGCGATTTCCAAAAGACCAAACCTATAGCCTCTATGCTCCAGACGTGTATTTTAAAGACCCGCTTAACCAGTTTCGGGGCTGCGATCGCTATCAAAAAATGATCCGGCTAATTGAAACCTGGTTTATTGATGTCCGAATGGATCTAGAAAACATTGAGCAAGTAGATAACTTGATCACAACGCGCTGGACTTTAAGTTGGCTGGCTCCTGTGCCTTGGCGACCTCAGATTGCAATTTCAGGTCGCAGCGAACTCACCCTCAATGCGGATGGACTGATTGCTTCTCACATTGACTTTTGGGATTGCTCTCGCTGGAACGTGCTCAAGCAATTGTTTAAGCTGAAGTAGAAAAAATCAAACCAAACGATTTATTAAAAGGGGTTGGCTAGGATTACGCTCAATCCGATAAGCAGCTTGATAACTAAAATAACAAACAACTAACAGCAGCAAGTTAACTAGCACTGCCAATAGCAATTGTCCGCTTGTAAATTCTTTTTCTTCTTTGCGCCACGAGCGGTGAAGCATAGAGATACCTCCCAGCTGGGCCGAGTTGCAGATTGACCCATAAACCAAACATATCATTCTGATTTGCGCCAATCAGTCAGAAGGATGACTTTATCTATATTTTGTAACAAAGTTAACTAATCAAGGATTCAAGTAAAAATTTTGGGTAGCGCGGGCGAAGTCCGCGCTACCCAAAATTTTTACAAGTTCAGAACAACCAGATATGCAATAGGTCAATGCGGATGGCGAGAATCGAACTCGCAAGGCTTAACGCCATACGCCCCTCAAACGTACGTGTCTACCAATTCCACCACATCCGCAAGCTGGCTCAAGGAGGGATTTCTGAGTTATTCAGAATAGCCAAAGATTAGCATAACTCAGAAACTCCTCTCTTGACTCAGATATTACTAAGAAGCTAAACGAGCGGGTTGCCTTTGGCTAACTGGCTTGGCGGTTACTCCAGCCACAACTGTTTCGGTCACATTTTGCATCAAGAACAGCAGCGAGGAATTATTCTGCAACTGGCGGCGCAGTAGCTTGACCAGTTCGCGGTCAATTTGCACCTGTAGCCCCGCCCAGTCCACTTCAATCTCGCCATTGTTGCCAATCGGGCGGGCAAAGCTAGACCAGCGATCGCGCAAAACAGCCTCGATCGTTTCTTGCACCCACTTTTGCCAAACGGGCCGCTCAATTGGCGTGACAACTCCCCGCAGATGCACCTCTGGCTGAGCCAGCAGTTTACCATCGGAGCCAATTGTGGCAGCAACAGTAACTAAGCCATCTTCGGCTAACTGCTGGCGCTCTTGCAGAACGTGGGCTTTGACAATTCCCGCCCGATCCACCAGTTCAATCCCCGACGGAACTTTATCGGACACGCGCAGCGAGTTTTGGGTCAGCTCCACCACATCGCCATTGTTGATAATCACCATGTTTTCGGCCGGAATGCCCATGCTCTGAGCAGTCTTAGAGTGCTTGATCAGCATCCGATGTTCACCGTGTACCGGCAAGAAAAACTTGGGTCGAGTCAGAGCAATCATCAGTTTTTGATCTTCCTGGCAACCATGTCCAGAAACGTGCAGTCCGGCTTCTCGGCCGTAGACAACATTTGCGCCTTGGATCATCAGCGCGTCAATCATGTTGACAACGGCGATCGTATTGCCGGGAATCGGGTTGGCCGAAAGCACAACCGTGTCACCCGTTTTAATTTTGATCTTGTTGTGTTCACCTCTGGCAATCCGAGATAGCCCCGACATTGGCTCACCTTGGGAACCTGTGGTTAGGATCAACACCTTATTGTCAGGGTAATTGCGAATGGCGTGTAGCGGCTCAAATACGCTATCAGGACACTTGATATAGCCCAAGTTGCGGGCATGGGCAATCACGTTCAGCATTGACCGCCCGACCACAGAAACCGTCCGTCCCTGCTTTTGGGCCAGTTCTAAAATCATGTTGACCCGATGCACCGAGGAGGCAAAGGTCGTGACAATCACCCGCCCCTGAGCTTGATTAAACGCCCGCTCTAGGTTGGGAAACACCGATCGCTCAGAAGGCGTAAAGCCAGGAATTTCTGAGTTAGTCGAGTCGCTGATCAAACACAATACGCCTTTCTCACCGTGTTCAGCCAGTTTTTGGAGGTCAAAAAACTCACCATCAACGGGGGTGTGATCAATCTTAAAGTCTCCGGTGTGGATGACCACGCCCAAGGGGGTATGAATCGCCACCGTGAAGCTATCGGCGATCGAGTGGGTGTTGCGAATGTATTCAACCAGAAAGCTGTTGCCAATCCGGACAATATCACGGGGGCTGACGGTTCTCAGCTCGGTGCGATCGCTGACCCCCGCTTCTTCCAGCTTGCCTTGCAGCAGAGCCATTGCCAACCGAGGCCCGTAGATGACCGGAATATCAAATTGCTTCAGGTGAAAGGCAATCCCGCCAATGTGATCTTCATGACCGTGGGTGACAATCATGCCTTTAATTTTGTGGCGATTTTCCCGCAGATAGGTCATGTCTGGGAGAACAATATTCACGCCATGCATCCCGTCGGTTGGGAAAGCTAGCCCCGCATCGAGCAGAATAATTTCATCGTCGTACTCGAACACGCAGGTGTTCTTACCAATTTCGTGTAGCCCTCCCAGAGGGATGATTTTTAAAGCAGTAGCCGATCCGTTCTTTGTCATAGACATCCTTGCGTGTGGGTTAGAAAAAAATTGTGCCGATTAAATCAGAATTGCTAGAGAAATCGGTAAGAGATAGTCGCCACTCAGCTAGAGAGGTTGATCAGAAAATCGTGATTTATCAAGTCAGGCGGGGTCAGAGCAGAGCAAAATCTTTTAAGCAGGATTGCAGCAGTTGCCTGGTCTGAGCATCGGCTTCAGTCAAAGGAGGGCGAAATCCGCCTACACTCCAACCCTGGAGGCTCAGTGCGGTTTTGATTGGAATGGGATTAGTCGTCACAAACAAGGTTTTGAATAGTGGAAACAGTTTGAGATGGAGATTGATCGCCGCTTCAACTTGCCCGGTCAGAAATAATTGAATCATCTGCTGTAGCTGCTGACCAACTAAATGACTGGCGACGCTGACTACACCATAACCCCCCACAGACAATAAAGGTAGCGTTAAAGAGTCATCGCCAGAATAAAGCAAAAATTCCGGTGGGGTAAGGCTGCGGATTTGGCTAGCGTGGTCAAGATTACCACTCGCTTCTTTGATGGCACAAATATTAGAAAGTTCCGCCAAGCGAACCACCGTTTCGGGCAACAGATTTTGCCCAGTCCGGGCAGGAATATTGTAGAGCATCAGCGGCAGTTCGGGAGCGGCAGCCGCGATCGCCCGAAAGTGCTCATACAGTCCATCTTGAGGTGGCTTGTTGTAATAGGGAACAACCAGCAACGCCCCATCTAACCCTAGCTTAGCAGCCTTAGTCGTAGCGGCGATCGCCTCTTGGGTTGAGTTAGACCCTGTACCAGCAATCACCTTGGCTTTACCAGCTACCGCCTTCTGCACCACCTGAAAGAGCTGAAACTCTTCATCCCAAGACAGGGTGGGCGACTCGCCAGTTGTGCCGCAAACCACCAGCCCATCTGAACCGTGCTCGGTCAGATGCACCGCTAATTTTTCGGCAACAGCATAGTCAACCGCCCCTTCTGGGGTAAAGGGAGTGATCATGGCTGTAATTACCCGACCAAAATCAGTTACACTCATGCGTTTGGCATTGGTTGCCACCCTCCTTAACTAACGTCAGTAGCGATCTAGAACTAAGCAGAAATCAGACGAGGACGCAGGAGTTGCTTTGTGACCAGTAGCTCAGCAATCTGAATTGCATTCAGCGCGGCTCCTTTGCGAATTTGGTCTCCGCTTAACCACAGTTCGAGTCCACAATCGTGAGAAATATCTTGGCGAATCCGCCCCACCAACACGTCGTCTTGCCCACTGGCATCAATCGGCATTGGAAAGTAGTTGGCTTGCCAGTCTTCCACTAGTTTAACCCCAGGCGCTCGACTGAGCAGTTGCTTGGCTTGCTCGACGGCAAAAGGCTGCTTAAACTCCAAGTTAATCGCTTCTGAATGAGCGCGCAATACGGGAACCCGCACACAGGTGGCTGTCACTCGCAGGTCGGGAGCATTAAAAATCTTTCGGGTTTCTTGCACCATCTTCATTTCTTCGGTGCAGTAGCCCTGCTGATTCAATTCGGAATTGTGGGGAAATAGATTGAAAGCTAACGGATAGGGAAAAATTTCGGTGGTCGGCGATCGCCCGTCTAAAATTTCTTGAGCTTGCACTTTTACCTCGGCCATCGCCCGCGCCCCGGCCCCGCTGGCCGACTGGTAGGTAGCAGCGACAATTCGCTGCACGGGCTGAACTTGGTGCAGCGGCCAAACCGCCAAGGCCATTAAAATTGTCGTGCAGTTGGGGTTGGCAATAATCCCCTGATGCTGGGCGATCGCCTCTGGATTCACCTCCGGCACAATCAGCGGCACGTTGGCATCCATCCGAAAAGCGCTGGAGTTATCAATCACCACCGCATCGGCTGCAACGGCGATTGGGGCCCACTGCTGGGAAATTGAACCACCCGCCGAGGCTAAAACAAGGTCGATGCCCTGAAAAGAAGCTTCGCTGACTGGCTTCACGGTGAGGGGTTTGCCGGCAAATTCAATCACCTGCCCAGCCGAGCGGGGTGAAGCCAGCAGGCGTAGCTCTTGCAAAGGAAAATTGCGACTGGCCAGCAGCTCTAATAGCTCAGCCCCAACGGCTCCGGTTGCACCTAAAATGGCAACTCGATAGGCTTGACCCAAAATAAAAATCCTCTTATCACGTACTTTTTTTAACCTTCCTTCATCCTACCAAAGGGGCGTTCGGCTCTGCCGTCCCGTAGGGAATCGCTCAACCATTTTTTAGCCAGCCCAGCCCTAAGCTGGTCAGCAGCAACAGCCCGAACCCCAGCCGATACCAAATAAAGACCCAGGTGCTTTTGGTTTTGAGAAAATTGAGCAGCCAGGCGATCGCCAAGTAAGAAAAAATAAAACTTGAAACAATCCCAACCGCGAGGGCAATCAGATTATCAACGCTGCCAAAGGCCTTTCTGGCTTGGTAAAGAGTGGCGATCGTTAGGGTCGGGATGCCAAGCAGAAAGGAAAACCGGGCCGCCGTCTGACGCTCTAGCCCTAAAAACAGCGCCGCCGTCAAGGTCGAGCCAGAGCGAGACGCCCCCGGAAACAGGGCAATCATTTGTCCGAAGCCGACTAGCACCCCATCGCGAATTTGCAGGTCATCAAACCGACGCTTGCGCCGACCGACTTTCTCAGCCAACCCCAACAGGAGGGACATCGCGATCGACATCACCGCAATCACCAAGACGCTCTCAGGCAGGACATCTTTGAGCAAAAAACCACCAATTAGGGCCGGCAGTGTCCCGACCGCAATCCCGACCAGCAGCTTCCATTCTTCTCGCTGCCAGGTTTTTTGCTGAAAGGCAGTCCAGGCGCCAGACAAAATATGCTGGATATCTGACCAAAAGTACATGACCACCGCAACGACACTGCCAAATTGGATCGCATCAACAAAATATTTTTGCCCAACGGTTGTCCAGCCCAACACCTTGGTAAATACCAGCAGATGGGCAGTGCTGCTAATTGGCAAAAATTCAGTAATCCCCTGGACAATTCCAAGCACAAAGGCTTCAAAGATTGAACTCAGCAGGCTAGGCTGTTCGGCGGCAGAAACTTGAGCCAAGGGAACAACAGACAAATCATTTCCCCAGCCCGCCCATCGGTCAAAATCAACCTGCCAAACGCCTGAGAACATCTCTATTCCGTCTATCCAGCTCATCTGAAATGATCTCCTCTTGGTCGCTCACCTCTGGAGAGGCTTTCTTAGTTTACAGACAGGGAGCAGAAATCCATTAGCTTTGCGATCGCTTTCGTCGAGCCAACATTATTTTGCTGTCAGCGCTTGCGCGGTCATCATGCCCCACAGCCAGTTAATCTTGTAGCGCTCTACTACAACTCGCTCAAATCCAGCCGCTTGCAGCAGGGTCTGAACCTGAGCAGCTCGATAAGTCCGAAAATGGGCCCGATTAAACAAACGCAGCCAGAAGTCCAGCAGTTGACACGTCCAATAGTCATAGCACCAATCTGTCATCACCAACCGTCCGCCAGGCTTGAGAACACGCTGCATCTCTTGAATCGCCTGCTCAGGATCACGAATGTAATGAAAAGCGCTAGTTGAAACTAAAACATCGAAACTGTGGTTGGCAAAGGGCAGGTCGGTGGCGCTGCCTAGTTTTAACTCAACCGCAGTAGGTAGCTTTTGTCTGGCCAGATTGAGCATTTCAGCTACTGGGTCAAGTCCAACCACCTGAACTTCAGGGGCAATCTGGAGTAGGGTTTGAATTAGCGTACCAGTGCCGCAACCGAGATCTAATATGCGATCGCCTGGATGCAGATTTAGCCGACTCAGCGTCGCCTGAGTAGTGGCTTGAACGTAAAACGACCAGCGGCTGTCGTACTGACCCGCCAGCCGAGCATACTCTTGTTTCACTGGATCACTGCTCATCGGTTTCGGCGGCAAGATCTGCCCTCAAAAGAATGCCCCCAGGGGGGATAACAAGTTAAAATTATGATAACTTAGAGGACATATATACAAAAGTTAATAGTACTTTGTCTGCCTACACCCCCCTTTCCCCGACCGCTGCCTCTGTTGCAGCTCCCGTCCCTCAACAATTTTGGCGAGTTGGTTCCAAAAGAGCCTGGCTAGCCTTGGCTGCGGCCTCATTTCTGGTTTCAGTGCCCGTTTTTTTCCAAGCGCCTTTGGTACGGGCTTTCCCGTGGTTGAGTTTGGGGTTAACCGCTGGCTGGCTGCTGCTGAGCGGCTGGCTGTTGGCTCGACCCGCAACTCGGTTCTGGGGAGATTTGCTGCTGGGGTTTAGCGCCTGTTGGCTGGCGGGGTCAATTTACTGGGGCTGGCTGCGCTGGGAGCCACTGCTGCATTTGCCAGTAGAAGCGATCGCCCTGCCGCTGGCTGTTTGGGGTCTCAAGAAAAACTGGTATCGAGTTGGGATCTTCTTCTATCTGGGATCACTCCTAGGGACGGCAATTACAGACTGCTATTTTTACTTGGTTGATGTCGTGCCCTACTGGCGGCAACTGATGCAGGTTGATATTGGTGATACCAGCCTGACGATGAGTATTTTGCAGTCGGCGCTGGCTCAGGTGCAAACGCCTTGGGGTGTCGCTTGGGCAACGGTTTTAGCCCTGTCGTTGCTGGCCAGTGGGTTGTTGCCGCTGACGTTTACTAAGGTTCGCCTCGCTCATCCCCACGCCCTCCACTGGTGGGGATTTTCTGGAGCCGTCTTGAGCACGATTTTGGTGGACGGCTTATTTTTTGTCGCCGCCGCAGTTGGCTAATTTGGCTGTTTGGGGCCCAAATACCCCAGAATAAGTAGCGTAGCTAATCCGTTTGCCTCTATGCCGACTCATGATCAGCCGCTGTACCGTCGGATTGTTACGGGCAGCGCAGCCAGCGGTCGATCGACAATTGTTTCTGACGATCGCCTACCCGTCTCCAATGTTTTAGGAATTGTTGATTTTTGGCAAACTAATGCAGTGCCAGCCTCCCTGACAGAATCTTGGCAAGCAGAGGCAACGCCCAAGCTTTTGCCGAGCGCTGGGGGAACAATTTTTCGGTTTTTCGAGATTCCTGCCTTGACCAACGCGGCTAGCCATCAAGAATTAGTCGAGCAGGCCAAGCAAGCGTTTGCTGCCGCCGATGCAGCAGACTGCCAGGTCGATACGACTCGCCATCCAATGATGCACTGCACAGAAACCATTGACTATGTTGTGCTGTTGCGGGGAAATGTGACTTTAATTCTTGATGATGCTGAGATTGACCTGGAACCGTTTGATGCAGTGGTGCAGCGGGGCGCCAATCATTATTGGGTTAATTCAGCGGACACGCCTGCTTTATTTCTGGGCGTGCTGCTTGATGCCAAATCGACCTAGATTCGAGGCCGTTCAGGAGCGGGTGATTGCAGATATTTCTATTTCAAAGTGGAAAATAGCAGTAGTGAATTGACCAAAGCTGAGTTACGGCGATCGCTGCTCTCTCAACGGCAAGCTCTGCCTTCGGAAGTTTGGCAAGCCAAAAGTCAAGAAATTTGTCACCACTTACTGGGGTGTGATTTATTTAAACCGGCCAAGACCGTTCTGGGCTACTTGAGCCACCGTCAAGAACCAGACCTGCGATCGCTGTTTAACACGCCTATCCGCTGGGGATTACCCCGCTGCCAAGGGACTGAGTTAATCTGGCACCGCTGCAATCCGAATCATCCTGAATCTTTGCAAGCTGGAGCCTACGGGATTCGTGAACCCTTGGCTGATTTACCTCAGTTGACAGCCGCGCAGGTAGACCTAATTTTGGTGCCAGCCGTGGCTTGCGATCGCCAGGGCTACCGCTTGGGCTATGGGGGCGGGTTTTACGATCAACTGTTTGCTCAACCAGAGTGGCAAGCGATTCCGGCGATCGCGATCGTGTTTGCCGCTGCCTTGCTGCCCAGCTTGCCAACTGACCCTTGGGATCATCCCCTGACGGCCATCTGCACTGAGCAAGGATTGTTTTTGCCTTCTTAGTAAAATTTTCTGCTGTGGTTTTGGTGGAGACAGATTTGGTTTTTTAGACGCCTTCAAGTCGGCTGGCCATGATGATAATCCTTTACATATCAATACATGAAATTCATAATTCAAATCTTCTGAATTGAGATCACTCATCTTTAATTTTGCCTAAAAATATTGCTATTAAAGGCTTAAGCTAAAAGATACTGCCTGGCATGAGCAGCCTACTTTTATGAGAAAACTAACTAAAAACCCCAGGCAAAACCTTTTTATTAATAAATGTTGCACGATTTTGATCCCGATGTTACGGTTTGTTGAGTAGGTCAATTCTGCTTACACGTTCGCTAGGAGGCATAAGATTCATGCTTCAACCAACTTTGATTTTTAGCAATTTTTAGCTGCCAGAGCGATTCAGCCTTTGATTAGCAGTTTCAAGAGTTGATCATCGCGGCTAGAGCGTTAGCAGGTAACAAGCTAGCCCCTGTATCGTTAGTCGTTTCCAATCTTTTTGTAATTGTCATACCTGTTTCTCAAGCCTTGAGCTGGACTCAAGGCCTGAACACCGCATCTCTCACTGCCAACTGAAGTCTCTAAAGCTCTTTTGGCTTCAGTTTGCGATCGCCCAAACGGGCAGTGAGACCCCATCTTTGGAGGTTTTAAATGAATATTCGAGCAAAGACGGCTCTGATCACCGGAGCTTCGCGTGGAATTGGGCGAGCGATCGCCCTTGAGTTTGCCCAACAAGGGGTGAAAAAATTATTGCTGGTGGCCAGAAGTCAGCAGCGGTTGGCGGAAGTTGCCGCCGAGGTGGAAGCCTGGGGTGTGGAGGCCGTCATCTTGCCCTTAGATTTAACCCAGCCGGTTGCCGTGAATGTGGCGATCGCTCAAGCCTGGCGGGATCATGGCCCGTTTCATTTACTGGTGAATTGTGCTGGCGTGGCTTATCAAACCCCGTTTCTGAACTCTAATTTGCTTAACGTGCAGGCGGAGCTGGAAACCAACCTGATGGGAATGTACACGATCACCAGCTTGGTGGCCCGCCGGATGGTGGCCCAGCAGTCCGGCACAATCATCAATGTTTCTAGCCTAATGGGTAAAGTTGCCGCTCCCACGATGGCCACTTATTCAGCGACTAAGTTTGCCATTTTGGGCTTTACCCAAGCCCTCCGCAGTGAGCTGGCAGCTCATGGGGTGCGGGTGGTTGCTTTTCTGCCTTCGCTGACGGATACCGATATGGTCAAGAACTTTCAACTGTTCCGCTGGATGAAGCCAATCTCTACGGCGAAAGTGGCCAAAGCGCTAGTGATTGGGCTGCGCCAAGAGTCACCCGAAATCTTGGTCGATTGGCAAAGTCGGTTAGCCCTCTGGTGCGGTCGAATTGCGCCTTGGCTGCTGGAGCTGATTGTGCGGTGGGCGGCCCCCAGTCCCCAGCCGACTGCTCCTCTTCGCCAGCCGATCAGCATTAACCTGTTTAAGCACAGCGCCACAGCCAGCGAGCAACCCTATCAGCAACTGTAGGCTAAATTAGCCGCCCCAGGCAGCGATCGCCAGCGCTAAGGCATCGGCAGCATCATCAGGTCTGGGAATCCGGTCTAACTTGAGTTCTCGTTGAACCGCTGCCTGGACTTCATGCTTGCCAGCATTCCCATAACCCGTCAGCGCTTGTTTAACCTGGGCCGGCGTAAACTCTTGAATCGGCAGTCGGTGCTGAGCCAATACTAATAACACCACACCGCGAGCTTGAGCGACCAAAATGGTGTTTCCCATTCGGTAGAAAAAGAACTTTTCGATCGCCACTAAGTCAGGCTGAGTTTGCTCCAGGACAATATGCAGGTCATCGTAGATCGTTTGCAGGCGATCGCCAATCTCGGTTTTGGGCAGGGTTTGAATAATCCCAAAGTCAAGCAGCGTTACCTCACCCTTCGATGCGACCCGAATTGAGCCGAATCCTAATGAGGCTAGACCGGGATCAAGTCCCAAAATTCGCTTTTCCACTAATGTTCGCTAGAATTTAATGAGGCGCTTGGCTATGTTTGAGCCAAAATTTTATCGATCATGCAGATTTTATAGACCATTATGATAGGAACTTACGACACGTCTATCATCGCGGCATTTTGGCCAATGTTGGACGGCATCTTTTCGACCCAAGGCGTGATGGTGATGCTGCTGATTGCCTACGGCGGGGCGATGTGGATGTTTCTCTCCAGTGCCCCCAAGGTGCACACGATTATGGTTTCTGACCTGGAAGTGGCACGGCAGTTTTATGAAGGTGAGCTGCAATTATCCCAAGCCGAAGTGCCGCTGCATTACTACTACAACTACGAACAAACCCTCGGTATGGCAGCGATCGACCCCCTGTATATGCCGACCAGCATGGGTCAGTCTGCCAGTATGGGGCAACCTGCCACCAAGCGAGTCAGTCCCTCCGATGGTTTGTGGTATCAACTACGGAAGAATATTCAACTGCACATTATTACTGGGGCCAGCTTGGGCGATAAAAATCGGCAGCGGCACGTTTGCTTTGACCGCGACTGCTTAGAGCAATTGCTGCTGAAGGTGCAAAGTCGCCATGTCCGCCACAAGGTGCGCCAAGATAAGCCGCTGCATTTTTTAGTCAAAGACTATCAAGACCGGGTGATTGAGTTAGTGGAAGTTTCGAATTAATGACAGCGACCCCAGCCGGAGAGCGCGGACACCTGTTGACGGAGCAAGTCAACCCCAACAGCCAAAATCTAGATCAACTTTCAGCCCTCGAACTGGTTGATTTATTCAATCGAGAAGACGCGCAGACGATCGCCGCCATCGCCAAAGCCCGCACCGTCTTGGCAACTGCAATTGAGTTAACCAGCGATCGCCTCTACCAAGGCGGCCGCCTGTTTTACATTGGAGCCGGCACGAGTGGTCGCTTGGGTGTCTTGGATGCGGCCGAATGTCCACCTACCTTTTGCACGCCCCCTGAATTGGTGCAGGGAATTATTGCTGGGGGAGCCGGGGCCTTAGTTCGCAGTTCAGAAGAATTAGAAGACCGGCCCGAAGATGGGGCAGCGGCGATCGCCCAACATAAAATCAACGTCTTAGACGTTGTGGTTGGAATTACGGCGGGTGGAACGACCCCTTTTGTCCACGGCGCTCTCCAAGCTGCTCGACAGCGGGGAGCTTGCACCGTGTTTATGGCCTGTGTGCCGATTGAGCAGGTGCCAGCCGAGGTTGATGTTGATATCCGGTTGTTGGTCGGCCCAGAGATTTTAGCCGGTTCGACCCGTCTTAAGGCTGGCACTGTCACAAAGCTGGCGCTGAATATTCTCTCGACTAGTGTGATGGTGAAACTGGGCAAAGTCTACGGCAACCGAATGGTCGATGTGGCTGTCACCAACAGCAAGCTCCACGATCGCGCCCTTCGAATTTTGGCCGATCTAACCGACCTGAAACGGGAAGCCGCCTCAGAACTACTCGAAAAAAGCGGGCGACAAGTCAAACTCGCCCTGCTAATGCATTGGACAGGGCTAGACCCAGAAGCCGGTTTAGCCCTCTTAGAAAAGCACCAAGGCAATCTGCGCCAGGCAAGTGAGCAAAGTCTGAGTCATTAATCTGCATCCAGTGGAAATCAGCAGCTTTCAGGCAACCCTTGCCCATTGATCATCAACCTGACAAGAAAGGAGAAGAATTTCTGACGAAGAAATTAACTTATACCAAAACTTGATGAGCATGAATCATATAAATCTTTGTAAGACAAGCATTACAGGTATCTAATTCAGTGCAGTGCTGACGAGAACTGGTATTACCTGCTTGCAGTAGGATTCGGTCTGCTGACAATTGTGGCCTTTCTTTTGTTCGGAACAATATCTACAGATTTAGGATGTGTTCGCTGTGAATGCCTTGTTCCAGGACAATGCTCAGTTAGTGAGCTGTGAAAATCACATTTCTTCCAATTCTTTTCCCTTAGTTTCTTTGATCAGTAGCAAAACAAAGAAGATCGATATGGCTGAGGCGATCGTGTATAGACCGTAGGCAGAGCCTAAGCCAAAGGTTTTGAGCAGCGGTGGGAAAGAGGTGGAAACAATAAAGTTAGCAATCCACTGCACTCCAGCCGCTACGGAAAGAGCTGCCGCCCGAATTTTGTTGTTAAACATTTCGCCCAGCAGCACCCAGACAATTGGCCCCCAGGAAAAGCCAAAGAAAACAACGTAGAGGTTGGCTGTCACTAGGGCAACAATCCCGGCTCCGCCAGTCAGGGTCGGTTGCCCAGTGGCTGAGTCAACGACTGCGCTCCCGAAGGTGGCGGCCAGCGTTCCCAGGGTGAGGGTCATCCCGATCGAGCCAATCAGCAACAGCGGCTTGCGCCCAAACTTGTCAACGCTGGCGATCGCCACCAGGGTAGTTGCAATATTAACCAAGCCGGTAATCACCGTAATCCAGAGCGAATTTTCTTCTGAGAAGCCAACCGCCTGCCATAAAATGCTGCTGTAGTAAAAGATCACATTAATCCCAACAAACTGCTGGAGGACTGATAGCCCAATCCCAATCCAGACAATCGGCAGCAGTCCACCGCTGCGGCTCAGTAGGTCAGAAAATTGCGGTTTGCGCTCCGTTAGAACCGTCAGCCGAATTTCCTCAATCTTGGCCAGTACGTCACCTCCAAGCACTTTGGTTAACACCTTTGCTGCCTCCTGATGCCGGTTTTGGGCAACCAAAAAGCGGGGTGACTCTGGAATCAGAAATGCAGCTACACCGTAGAGAATCGCTGGCGGAATTTCGGTCCAAAACATCCAGCGCCAAGCCGGGATGCCAAACCAAAATGGCGCATCTGCGGTGCCACCTGCTCCCAAGGCAATAAAGTAGTCGCTCACCAAGGCAATAAAAATTCCGGTTACGATCGCTAGCTGCTGTAAAGAGCCAAGCCGTCCCCGCAGGTGAGCCGGAGCCACTTCGGCAATGTAGGCCGGAGCAATCACGCTGGCAATCCCAACTCCGACTCCGCCCAAGGCGCGCCAAAAGATGAAATCCCAGATCCCAAAGGCAATCCCAGACCCAATCGCGCTCAGGGTAAACAGAATCGAGGACAGAATCATGGCTCTGATCCGACCGTAGCGATCAGCGATCGTCCCGGCAATTAAAGCTCCCAAGGCAGAACCCAATAGAGCGCTGGAGACAGCGAAGCCTGTCATGACGCTGTTGGCACTAAAAACGTTGGAAATTGCCTTGACCGCGCCATTAATCACAGCCGTGTCAAACCCAAACAGGAAACCGCCGAGGGCAGCAGCACAGGCAATTAGAACCACAAACATTGCGTTATTGCCTGCGATGATTGCGTTTTTTCTAGTGGTCATTTCTGATAATTAGCTTCTCCATAATCTGAATATTGATCAATATTTATCAACGAATTTTTATCTTTTCGACTTAATGTTTGGATTGAGGTGGCTGTCTAAAATCACCAACTCAGTTTTTCCGATCAAAAGCAGTTTGGGCTGCGTATAAGCCTGCCCCCAGCAGTCCCACCTTCGGGTTCAAGACAACGTGAACCGGAATTTGCACCATCAAATCTCTCATCCGACCCTTGGCCTGGAATGACTGCATAAAGTTACCCTGCTGAAGCAGCGTTAAATTTTTGGCTGCAATGCCGCCCGCAATGTACAAACCACCGTAGGGCAAGAGCTTCAGGGCTAGGTTGCCTGCTTCTGCTCCATAGGCTTCAATAAAAACCTTCATTGTCTTTTTGCAGAGCATGTCTGTGCCAGCTAAGGCTGCCTGGGAAATTTCCGCGGCTAGATCGATTGTTTTGTGGGATCGGCCAATTTCCTGCTGCCAAATTTGATAGCGCTCGGTTAGAGCTGGCGACTCTTCAGCTACATCCTGGCTGCGCAGAAACTGGTAAATCGAAACAATCCCCATCCCAGACACGACTCGCTCGACCGACACTCGCTCTAAATCGTTTTTCTCCTTCAGATAATCCAGTAATCGACAGGCTTGGGCAGACTGAGGGGCAAAGTCAGTATGTCCTCCTTCGGTCGGAAAAACCTGATAGCGACCGCCAGCCTGGGGAATTAAAAAACCTTCGCCTAAGCCCGTGCCTGCCCCAATCACCGCGATCGGAGCCTGATGATTTGGCTCTCCAGTCTGGAGGGTGTAAATATCCTGCGATGATAAACCCAAAACACCGTAGCCGATCGCCGCAAAGTCATTGATCAAATTGACTTGCGGAATGGCCAAGTCGCGCTCTAACCGATTGGCTTCTAAAAACCAGTCTAAGTTGGTCAGTTCAGAGCTGTTATTGACGACCGGTCCGGCAAGCCCAAAGCAGGCGGTTTCGATGCTGACTGGCTGTCCCAGGGTTTGGGTCGCTGTGGTCAGAAATTGACGCACGATCGGGACTAAATCCGCATATTCTTGACTCGGAAAAGTCTGCTCAGCTAAAAGGGTTTGGGAAGGCAGGGCTGGAGATGTTGCGACCAAATATTCCGATTCAACTAACCGTAAAATCGTTTTGGTGCCGCCGATGTCGCCCGCCAAGATGGTGGTCATACCGCTTATTTCCGACTGTAATAAAATTCTACTTTTACAACAGTCCAGTCGTTAAGACATCGGTATAAAAGTATACTTCATAGTCCATAAACCCTGGGCTTGCCCTCAAGATGCCAGAAATTTGAGGATTGGGAGTTTAGCGTCTGCGACTCAAATTCCTATTTATTTGTTGAAAACTCTGGCAGAGTGAAGATTTCAAAAAATAAACAATGCCCTACGCCATCGAAAATTGCTGTATGAATATCATGCATGCCGAGTGGATGTGAGGAATTTGTATGTGGAAAATGCTTTATCACCAGAGTTTTTGCCATTCTGTGACCGTAGCTTCGGCAATTGGAACTGGTTTGGGCTGGACACCTACCGTTTTCGCCAATCAGCCAACTTCTCTCGGCCAATGGACAACTGTCGAGGCGATCGCCGCTGACCCGATCGCCACCCCTCCTCCAGAGCCAACCCTTCAGCAAAATCGCAGTCAGCCCCAAGTCACCTCGGTTTCACAATTGTCTGATCTCCAGCCGACGGATTGGGCTTTCCAGGCTGTCCAGTCTCTGGTTGAGAAGTATGGCTGTCTGGTTGGTTATCCTGACAGCAGCTTCCGCGGCAATCAGGCTACCACTCGCTACGAGTTAGCAGCGGCTCTGAATGCTTGTTTGGAGGTGATCGGCGATCGGTTTGCCAGCAAAGAAGATTTAGCGACCCTCAGAAAGCTGCAAGCAGAGTTTGCAGCAGAGCTGGCTTTGGTGCAGGGACGAGTCAATCATCTAGAAACTCGCACCACCGCACTAGAGGCAATTCAATTTTCAACCACGACTAAGCTCAGAGCCCAGGTAATTACGGCCGCCCAGGCTGTGGCGGGCGATCGAGTGGGTGGTGAGTCAAACCTGACAAACCCGGTTTATGGCTATCGAGTTCGCTTTAACCTTGAAACCAGCTTCACCGGAAAAGACCTACTCAGAACTCGATTAGAGTTTAGAAACTTTGGCTCTATGGCAGCCGCTACCGGCACCAATATGACGCGGCTCAATTTTGATAACAACTTCAACTCAAATACCCCCGCGCCAAACAGCGTCGTCTTGCCCCATTTGCTCTATCGCTTCCCCGTCAGTCCCTCACTGACGATTACGACCGGGGCGCTGGGGATTGGTTACACGGATATTACCGACACCTTAACTCCACCCATGATTGCCGATGACAGTTTGGGGATTCCCTCGCTGTTTGGGGAATATAGCCCCCTTTATCGCCAAGGCGGGGCGGGTGGAGCCTTGAACTGGAGCATTCGTAAAGATTTGATTTTGACCCTGGGCTATCTGGCAGCAAACCCAACTGATCCAACTCAGGGCGGATTTTTTAACGGCAAATACAATGCCCTGGCTCAGTTGGCCTACTATCCCAAATGGGGGGCGATCGGCATTGCCTATTCCCGCTCCTACGCGCCGAGGGGGCAGGTTGATCTAACCGGCAGTACGGGGAGTTTCCTGGCCAGCAGTCCGTTTGGCGACCAAATTGCCACCTCCAGCAACATTCTGGCTCTGCAAGGATACTATCGAATTGCGCCCCATTTTCAAGTTCATGCTTGGGGCGGCTATATCAATGCCAGCGCCGAAGAATCTGGGTTGAGCAATCTTGCCGATGGGCGGGGCGGCAGCATTACAGAGTTTGTCAGATCTGGCAACCAGGCCAATAGCTGGTTCGGGGCGATCGGCTTCTCCCTGCCAGATCTGACTGGCAGGGGCAATCTACCCGGTATTTTGATTGGGTTGCCGCCACGGATCACCAGTAGCGATGTCCGTCAAGAGGCCGACAGCTCCTTCCACATTGAGGCGTTTTACAGCTTCCGAGTTAACGACTATATTTCAATTAGCCCCGACTTTTGGGTTGTGATTAATCCTGAAAACAACAGTCAAAACGCAACTCAATACGTTGGCGCTATTCGGGCCAGCTATAACTTTTAGACCTGGCCCAAGCGGAGAACCTTAAAGTGGCCACTTCCAGTTGACGATATCTGGCCGGTCAATGCCGTGTTCATAGGCATAGTCACGACAATCAAGCTGCTCATTTTTGAGCATTTCTTTGACGTGGGCACCGGCAACTTTGAGCTGGGGTAAGCGATCGATGACATCAATTGCAATACTGAAGCGATCGATTTGGTTTTTCATCGCCAGATCCATTGGGGTGTTGATATTACCTTTCTCTTTGTAGCCCCGAACATGCAAATTCCTGTGGTTATGACGCCGGTAGGTCAGCCGATGAATTAACCACGGGTAGCCGTGAAAATTAAAGATGATTGGCCTGTTGAGCGTAAACAGAGAATCAAAATCGTTGTCACTCAAGCCATGCGGATGCTCGGTATCTGGCTGGAGCATAAACAGGTCAATCACATTGATGAAGCGGATCTTCAGATCGGGGAAATTCTCTCGCAACAGCACCGATGCGGCCAGGGCCTCTTGGGTCGGGATGTCTCCAGAAGTTGCCAGAACAACATCCGGTTCGTGACCGGCATCTGTGCTTGCCCACTCCCAAATATCAATCCCCTTCGTGCAGTTGCGAATCGCCTCATCCATGCTTTGATACTGCAAATGCATTTGCTTGTCAGAGACAATCACATTGATATAGCCTTTGCTGCGCAGGCAGTGATCGGCGACCGACAGCAGTGAATTCACATCCGGCGGTAGATAAATTCGCACCACTTCTGGACTCTTGTTTAAGACAACGTCTAGAAAACCAGGATCTTGATGGGTGAAGCCGTTGTGATCCTGCCGCCAAACGGTGGACGTAATCAGCAGGTTTAGGGAAGCGATTTCTTCCCGCCAGTGAACGTGGTTGCAGATCTCCAACCATTTAGCATGCTGGTTAAACATCGAGTCAATCACATGGGCAAACGACTCATAGGTCGAAAAGAAGCCATGTCGTCCGGTCAGCAGGTAGCCTTCTAGCCACCCTTCCAAGGTATGCTCACTCAGCATTTCCATCACCCGCCCATCTGGGGATAGCTCACCGCCGTCTTCGTCTTCGGGTAAATAATCTGCAATCCAAAACTTCTTACTAACTTCGTAAATAGCATGCAGCTTGTTAGAAGTATTCTCATCTGGGCCAAAAACGCGGAAATTGGTCATGTTAGCTTGCATGATATCCCGGAGAAAATTGCCGAGGGGTTTAGTGTTCTCGACCCCAATTGTTCCAGGCTTCTCCACCTCAATCCCATACTGGCGGAAGTTGGGCATCTTCAAATCTTTTCGCAGTAAACCCCCATTGGCGTAGGGCGTAGACCCTAGCCGCTGATCTCCCGTCGGGGCTTCATCCTTAATTTCTGGGAGGAGCGTACCATTGGCGTCGAAGAGTTCCTCTGGCTTGTAGGAGCGCATCCACTCCTCCAACAGGCGCAGGTGTTCAGGATTGCTGTGCATGCCACCCATCGGCACCTGATGAGCCCGCCAGAATCCTTCTACTTTATGCCCATCTACCTCGACTGGGCCAGTCCAGCCCTTGGGGGTTCGCATCACAATCATTGGCCAGATCGGACGAATCGCCTTTCCACTGCTGCGGGCCTGCTGCTGAATGCTGTGGATTTCACTGACGCAGTGGTCTAAGGTTGCCGCCATACTCTGGTGCATCGATTCCGGGTCAGACCCTTCGACAAAATAGGGCGTGTAGCCATAGCCTTCAAACAGAGCTTTCAGTTCTCGGTGGCTAATCCGCGAGAGAATTGTCGGATTGTTGATTTTGTAGCCATTCAAATGCAGGACGGGCAGCACTGCCCCATCCCGGATTGGGTTAATAAATTTGTTGGAATGCCAGGAGGTTGCCAAAGGCCCCGTTTCTGACTCACCGTCACCGGGCATCGCCACCACAATCAGATTCGGATTATCAAAGGCAGCTCCGAAGGCATGGGAGAGGCTATAGCCGAGTTCACCTCCCTCATGGATTGAACCAGGCGTTTCTGGAGTACAATGGCTGCCAACTCCACCAGGGAAGGAGAACTGCTTGAAGAACTGCTTCATCCCCCCTGCGTCTTCACTACATTCAGGGAAAAAGCGAGAGTAGCTTCCTTCTAAGTAGCAGGGGCCAAGGAAGCCAGGCGCACCATGCCCGGCTCCAACCATAAACAGCATTTCTTGATCAAATTTTTTAATGATCCGGTTGAGGTGAGTGTAAAGGAAACTAATGCCGGGGCTAGACCCCCAATGGCCCAATAATCGCTGCTTAATGTTTTCCGCTTTTAAGGGTTCTTTCAACAAAGGGTTTTCTCGCAGATAAATCATCCCAGCGGCTAGATAATTGGCGGCTCGCCAAAAGGCATGCATCCTGTGCAGATGATCAGGACTGAGGGGAGCGCCTGGCACTGTGGAGCGAGCCTGACCATAGGCGCTAATAGACAGAATTTCATCTGTGGTGGGTTTTTGAGGTGTAGCTACCATGATTAAGACCTTATAGATTGCGTGGATGTATCAGCAGAATCTTGAGAAAATTGGTGCCCCTATCTGGCCGATTGGTATACCCCCGATGATAAGAGTTGCTATTTTCATTTGCTAAGTATGGTAGAGATACTGACCAGATAGCAGAAGAGTGAAATTAACTTTTAACACAGCAATACAAACAAATTAAGAAATACTAGACTTTGCGTATTTTACTTGTGCGATTTTAGGAATTATTATAAGCAGGAATTCATGGAAGTCTAATTAATGTTACTTCAAGAAAGCCAAAATAAATATTGGTTTTAGATTTCATGCGAAAAACAGGACTCATCAGTGTATCAAGATTAACAGAATAAGAATCTTGCTGCTGTTGAAGTATTGGGCTGGATTTCAGGTCAAAGCCTTTTCTGATCAGCAATGGATCTAGTTTGAGCGTCTAAAGTAGCACAAGTGGAAAGATAAAAATAACTTAAATTTAGATTAATCTGAGTTTAATCAAGTGAATCTCAGAATTGGTTTATCAGTAGAGGTCTAAGGCTGGAATCAATAATTTATTAATGTTGCTTTGTTTCGGGTAAAGTAGTTAAGAATATATCAAAACAGCCAGTAATAACAGTAATAAATAGTTGGATAGTCGCTACAGCCTATAGAGTGCATCTCAATTTTGTAAGACTGAGGTTGAGAAGTCCCCATTGAGGTAGGCAGAGCGATGCATTAACACTTGCGGAACATTGCTTTTTTTCCACTGTGCTCCTGATATTTTAATCCGTCGTC
>JAHHGS010000113.1 GCA_019359715.1 Aphanocapsa sp. GSE-SYN-MK-11-07L
TAGTTCATCCGAGAGCGCCTGGATTTAACCCCCCATTTCCTGTCGATTTTCTCCCCTGCCAGGGGTTGCTTTTAAGAGGGTGCCGAAGTTCTGACTCAAGGTGCCGAAGTTCTGTCTTTCAGCAGCTTCCCAAGCATCTGGAAAAATATAGCTGGCACCGGACTGATAAAACCAGTCCAGTTCCTGCGATCGCAGCATGAAAATACCGCGCAAAATCAGCCCCTGGCACCGTTCAGGATGGGTCTGACTGTAGGCTAACGCCAAGGTGCTGCCCCAACTGCCGCCAAATACTACCCACTGCTCAATCGCTAAGTGCTGCCGCAGTGTTTCAATATCCGCCACCAAATCCCAGGTGGTATTTTGCCGCAGTTCGGCGTGGGGAGTGCTGCGCCCACACCCGCGCTGATCAAACAGCACCAGTCGCCAGCGCTCAGGGTCGAAATACTGGCGATACAGCGACACACAGCCGCCACCCGGCCCACCGTGCAAAAAAACAGCCGGCCGCCCTTGCGGGTTGCCGACTTCTTCAAAATAGATTGTATGGAGTTCAGAAACCTGCAATGCTCCTGTCCGATAGGGTTGCAGGCTAGGGTAAAGGTCGCGCATAAGCCTCTAGGTCAACACATGAGTAGGGACTTACTGCCCCCTCAGCAGACTAACCTTCAGAGTGGCTCTGGCGAGAGACATGCTTCTCAAACGTAGCCTGGGTCTGATGCAGCAACTGCTCACGAGTATCGCCAGTCGGTTTGAGCGTAGGAACTAAATTGCGAGCCTGGAGGGCCATGTGGAGTTGTAGGTGGGCCACATATTCACTCAAGTCTTCACGGGAAGCAGAGTCAGAGCGCAGATTCGGATGCAAGGTGTTCTCCTTAACTAGGTCTCTACCGTTGATCAACGTTTAAAACACTACCATTTGGGCAAATATTGATTCGTTTTTGTTAATGAAGTGTAACTCTAGTCACAATCAGCTTAAAAAAGTTAAATTTCGCTACTACTATTTTATTTTATTGTTGCTCCTGTCGGCCGAATAGGCTGAGTCTGGGCTGCTTCCAGAGCGATCGCGATCGCTTTTGCCTTCTGGGGGTCTGCCCCTTGGGCGTAGTTAACTGAAGATGGAACTTCGATGTCTGGTCTGACTCCAATTCCTTCTAGGCGTTGATTGTCATCCAGATGCACATCTGCAACTGCTAAATATAAAACGCTGCCGTCTCGCATTGGAAACAGGCTGCCTTGGACAACTGCACCAGCCGTTTTTACACCGACAACCAAACCAATTTGATGCCTTTGAAACCCATAGGCTAAAATCTCTTTGCCACTTCGACTGCCCTCATTCACAAGCATCACAACGGGCTTGCTCCAAGCAGAGTTTGAAGTGAAGGGCGATTGGCTGCGATCCGTGCTGGTCAGTTTGATATTTCTGGCCGTGTAAAGGTTGAGATAGGAGGGCATTGCCCCACCCCAGCCTTCCCTTAAATCCAGCACGAAACTGTCTACATCCTTGAGGCGACCGTAGAAGAGTTCAAATTCAAGTTGGTTTTGGAACTGATCGCCCGCATAAGACCAGACATGCACGTAGCCAATTTTTCGCCCGGCTTGCTGAATGACCTGCACACTCGCCTTCATCGCATCCAAAAACATCGTTGTGCCATCCAGCAGTTTTGGCGTAACCATAATTTCCTGCTGGTTTTCTGGTTGAAGAGAGCGCTGAACCAAAACTTTGACAGGTTGATTCGCTTTGCCCGCAAAGGACTGGATGGGGTGAAAGGGTTGTCCCTCAACACTCAAGATGCGATCGCCAACCTGTAGCTCGGTCTTTAAGGCAGGACTGCCATCCAAAATCGCCCGAATAAACGTCTGGTCATTTTCCGGCTTGGTAAAAATGCCGATCCCACTATATTCGGGTTTGCCACCCGGCAAAACAGCCTGCATCTGTCGCTGCAATGCTGGATCTCTAGGCAGAAAGATCCCTAAAATTTGGTAGTAAGCTGGTTCGTCTGGAGTGTAGAAGCGGGTATGGGAGGTGCCCAGCTCAGCCAGCATCTGATTAATCACTTGGGCTAGCTCTGCTTTTGATTTTGCCTGCCTAGCTTGAGGTTTGTATTTTTTGTGCAGGTCTTGCCAGTTAACGCCGTTGAAGCTGGGGTCAAAGAAATGCTCGTTGACGGTTTGCCAAACTTGCTCAAATGGATCGGCTTGCGACTGACCAACCGTGGGCAAAATCGGGACAAGTGCGCCCCACAGCAGGAGCAGAACAGCGCTGATTAGCGCGATCGCCATCAGGCGAATTTGATGTCTTCGTTTTGAGTGCTGCATATCAAACTTCAGAAGGCCTATAAGCGATCCTAAATGAGTTGCTAGGTTGCCCCCACAATCCAGGCTGAGATGGCTTACAATTCAACAATTATCTGAGCTTCTAACCCCTAGCGTGACTCTAGACAATCGACAAATTCAGTTCCAAGAAGGACTGGCTGAACCGCTGACGGCGGCAGACTTACAGCAGTTACAAGACTTATTTGAGCAGGGGGCGTTTTGGGCAGCAGGTCGTCGGCAGGAAGACTTGGCAGTTGCGATCGCCCACAGTCATCCAGTGATTAGCGCTTGGGATGGCGATCGATTGATTGGATTTGCCCGCGCCAACTCGGATGGGATCTATCGGGCCACGATTTGGGATGTGGTGGTTCACCCGGATTACCGGGGGGCTGGCTTAGGGCGGAAACTTGTCCAAACGGTATTGGCTCACCCGCAGATTAATAAAGTTGAACGGGTATACTTAATGACCAGTCACCAGCAAAGTTTCTACGCCCAGATTGGGTTTGAGCCGAACTCGACAACAACAATGGTCTTGCACCAACAGCCAGCGCCTACCCTGGCTGAACAGACGGCGATCGCCCATGAGTGACTGTGACTCCCCTACTTCAGCGCTGTCGGCTTGCGTACAGACTTTGGGGTTAACCACGATTGAACGCCACATATTTCTGTGTGCTGATCAGAGCAAGCCTGTTTGCTGTTCTCAGGCAGAAGGGTTGGCTACTTGGGACTACCTAAAACGGCGACTGCGGGAGTTGGGGCTGGATGCTCCGCAGCCAGAGCGCCCAACCAGTGTTTTTCGGACAAAAGCTAACTGTCTACGAGTCTGTCAGCAAGGGCCAATCTTAGTCGTCTATCCCGATGGAGTTTGGTATCATTCCGTCACGCCAGCGGTGATGGAGCAAATCATCCAAACTCATCTGTTGGGCAATCAGATTGTGCAAGAGTATGCTTTTTGCACCCATGCTCTGCCTGATCTCCAACTAGCTGTTCCAGCCGATAGAGTTGAGAATCAAGTTTAGACTGCTGCTCAACCACAGGGTGATCAGCATCGCTTTTTTATCATTGGCGATCCCTGTCTAAAACAAACGGATCTCAGATGATGCAAAGTTAGCAGTACTGAAAGAAAGCGATGATTATGACTCCAGCTCTACTGCTTGCTCGAAGATCTCAGCCTCGGAGAACAGGCAGGTTTGGGGAAGACGCTTGGGGTCAAGAGGCGTTTCTCGCCCCACTAAATTCAACCCGTCTTTGTACGCCTTAGTGATGGCTTCAGGCAAGTAAGGTTTCAAACTAGGATTTTCAGCTAGGTGGTCAAGAATGCGCTCCCGCTGCTCCTTAATGGTGTAGAACCAACTTTTGGAACGCGCTTCCGGCTGATACCGCCATTTAAGGAGATGCCCTAGCAGCACACCCAGGCGATTGCGAAGCTCTTGGCGCTGTTGCTTGCCCAACGAGTCTAACTCCTCAATCAAGTTATCAATATCCACTTGCTCCCATCGCTGAGCTTTTAGCAGTTCAACCTGCTGCTGTGTCCAGGCATAGAAATCTTGGTTATAGAGGGTCGTGGTTTGCATCAGCGTCACCATACTGTCTGAGCTTATTTTGGCATTTAAGTCCTGAAGCGATAAAAAAATCACCACAAAAATGAGATTTTCTCAGTCTTAGTCAGTATGATGACTTGTCCTTCAGTCAGGACAGGAGTATGAATGAGACTGCGTGGGTTAATGTTTGGTGTTTTGGGTGCGCTACTTGAGCGGTATTTTTGTCAAACGTCCCTACGATGATATCAGGGGTAGATATTTCATTTAGAAAGTTTCTCGACTTGTCTATAACTACCTCAGCCAGCCCCGCCCTGTGACGGTGAAAGTGAGGATGCCACCCGCTAATGCTGAGACTCGATAGGAACAATTCAGCCAAGATCAGACAAGACCATTAGCCGGAGTGGATCGAGGTGAATAGACCAGGGCAAGGGCTGATCTTTGATCTCCAGCCACTTTTCCTTAAAGACTTCTGCTTGTAAATGGTAATCAGCAGCATGGTGAGGAGGAGCGTGGAGTTTCACGTAGAGGGTAATTCGATGGGGTGTTTCGCTTGTATTAGCCAGCCAGCAGGGAAAAGTATTAGGAGAACTAGGATTCGGCTCTTGAGTAAACTTAAGCTGATGCGCCCGAACCCCAACCTGAAATTGGGCATTCCTAATCAATTCAGGTGTTTGTAAGTTGCATTCCCAGTCGATCGCGGTCATCGTTTGTTCTCCGGTGGCAACGGCTCGCGAAAAATTTTTGCAGCCCGTTAATCTAGCCACACTCACGGTTTGAGGGTGTTCAAAAATGTCTTGCTTGCGACCGTAAGCGATGATTTGGCCTTGCTCTAGGACGAGGAGGTTTTGGCAGACCCGATAGGCTTCCTCCATGTTATGGGTTACAAACAGAGTTACACCTGCATAGCGGTTGAGGATCGAGATCAGTTGCTGCTCGATCAGATACTGGAGGTGAGTATCAAGGGCAGAAAAGGGTTCATCTAAAAGCAATCCCTCTGGTTGACTGATTAAAGCTCTGGCTAGGGCCACTCGCTGCTGCTGTCCACCAGACAGTTGGTGAGGATAGCGATCGCCCATCTCAGCCAAGCCAACTGCTCTTAACTGAGCCTCAACTTGCGGCTGGATCGCCGGATTGAAGGAGCGACGGAGCTGGAATCGCTGCCGAGGTTTGAGGATGCCAAAACCGACATTCTCAGCCACGGTCAAATGGGGAAAGAGGGCATAATTTTGAAAAATGATTCCAATTCCCCGCTCGCGGCTGGGCAGATTAATTCCTTGGTCTGAATCGAACAGGACTCGCCCGTTCAGAATAATTCGCCCTCGATCTGGGGTTTCCGTGCCGACAATGCACTTGAGCAACATACTCTTGCCCGCCCCAGAAGCGCCCAAAATCCCCAAGGC
Organism: Aphanocapsa sp. GSE-SYN-MK-11-07L; assembly: GCA_019359715.1. Lineage (GTDB taxonomy): Bacteria > Cyanobacteriota > Cyanobacteriia > Thermosynechococcales > Thermosynechococcaceae > JAHHGS01. Next base: position 5,252 of record JAHHGS010000113.1, read on the forward strand.
GAGATGATCGCTCTCAAAGGCAATCTGTAAGTAGAAATTGGGCAATTGCTTTTCGATCTCGACCACCAGTCCAGTTCGGGAATAAGTTATCTTCTGGGGAGACTCTGATCGAAAAAATGGTTTGGGCCGGGGCAGCCATGCCTGGGATTGGCGACGAAATTGCCAGAGATTAACGAGGGCGATCGCCGCGAGAGAAACCGCCAAAATTAGCCCTGACCAAAACCAGGCCTGCTGTATGTCTCCGGCTTCCACAGCCGCATAGATGGCCAGCGGCATGGTTGTCGTCAGACCGGGAATATTACCCGCCAACATTAGGGTGGCTCCAAACTCGCCCAAGCCCCGCGCAAAAGCCAAGGTAGTCCCCGCCAAAATTCCGGGCAAAGCCAACGGCAAGGCAATTCGCCAAAATAGTCGAGTTTCGGAAGCACCCAAGGTTCTAGCAGCGCTCAGCAAATTGCCATCAATCTGCTCAAAAGCGCCTAAGGCTGTCCGATACATCAATGGAAACGTGACAACTGTGGCGGCGATCGCCCCGGCATACCAAGTAAAGATAATATCGACCTTGAAGCGGTGGAGCAGTTGCCCAACCGGGCCATACTTACCCAGCAATTGCAGCAGAACAAATCCGACCACCGTCGGCGGCAAGATCAGCGGAGAAATGCAAATGCCATCAATCAACGATCGCCAACGCCCCCGATACCTTGCCATCCGATAGGCGGTTGCCAGACCAATTAGAAACGTGGCCAGGGTTGCGATCGCCGCCACCTTCAAAGAAATCCAGAGCGGAGAAAGGTCAAGTTCCATGGGGTCGCAATTTCAAGGCGATAGATCAGGTTTAGGCCACTTTAAACCCATACTTAATGAACACTTGCTGGGCGCGATCGCTGAACAAAAATTGGGCAAAGGCCTTGGCATCGTTTGGGTGACGGCTATTTTTTAAGACGGCAATCGGATAAATGATCGGCGGATGGAGAGGGCTGGGAATCGTTTGGGCAATTTTGACCTGACTTGTGGTTTTAGCATCGGTCAGATAGACCAGCCCAACATCGGCGTTGCCTGCTTCGACAAACTGCAACACCTGCCGGACATTATTCGCCAGCACGAATTTGGGTTTGAGGGGGTTCCATAGCCCAGCTTTGGTCAGTGCGGCCTGGGCATATTCTCCGGCTGGTACACTGCGCGGATCGCCGATCGCAATTCGCTTGATCCGAAGATCTGTCAAATTGTTTAGGGTTCTTACCCCGAAGGTTTGGGTCGGGACGACTAAAACCAGTCGATTAGTCAACAAGATCCGCCGCGTATTGGCTAGCAGCAGATTTTTTTGCTGGAGGGCATCCATTTGCTTGGCGGCGGCTGAGATAAAAATATCAGCCGGGGCACCATTGACAATTTGCTGTTGCAGCGCTCCAGAGCTGGCAAAGTTATAGCGAACAGTTAGGTTGGCTCGCTCAGCTTCATACATTGGTGCAAGCTCTTTAAGAGCATTGGTAAGACTAGCCGCCGCTGAAACAATCAGTTGGGTCTTGGTCTGAATGTTTGCTGTTCCAAAGGTAATCACCCCAGTCAGACTGACCAATTGCATACCTACAGCGGCAAAAAAAGCTAACCCTAACAATCCGACATAGGTCAGAATTCGTTTCCTCGTCATACCAGGCTCTGAAAACTTTATTCGGTGGTGATTTTTATTAAAGACTAACGGTGTACTGCCTAGCCCTGCTGAAAATTGACTGATAATTTTTGATATTGACGCGATCGCATTGCCAGTAGCGTCACGATCAATCCAATTAGTCCAGTCACTGTAAACAACAGCGCAATTCCGCGGTCTGCCCCAGTGCCAAACCAATGACCCAGCAAATTTACACCCGCACCCGTTGTCATAAAGGGAATAAAAATCAACTGGGCAATTGGGCCAATCATAAATGCCGTAATCGGGGAAGCGGCTTGCTCAATGCTCTGGGCAAATCCGAAGACTCGACCCTGACGTTCGATCGGAATGACGGTCTGCAAGATGGTTTGTTCTGATGCTTCCACCACCGGAATCAGGCATAAGTAAATAAACATCCCGATCGCTAGGAGTGGAACAGAAGCTTGAATCGTAAAGCAAGTCGCAACGATCCACATGGCAATGTTGGCTAGAAACATAGTTTGCAGAGGGTTTTTCCCTAAGCCATGCTTAGCAACGACTAAGCCCCCGATAATAAACCCTAAACTTAAGCAACCCCATAACACGCCCCAAGCTTGGACTGAAACTAAAGATAAGCCATAGGCATCCATCAGGGACATGAAGACTCCGCCCAGAAAGTTGTTGAAACAATTAAAGAAAATAAGTCCAAACAGTCCAGGTACAAGATGGACGGCTCGAATCGTGCCGCGAATGTCAATTGGGTTGGCTTGAGTTCCCGTTTGCCTTACCCGTCGTTCAGGCATGGATAGCAGACCAAGATGGAGTATTGTCAAAGCCGTGAGGGCGATCGCAAACACCAGCATCCAAAAGACACCGAGAAACCCAACCACAAGGCCGCTAAAAATTGAAGCCCCTAAGAAGGCAACCCCATTCACCGTTCCAACTAGCCCGTTTGCCTGATCGCGCTTTGGCTCGGAAATGAGGAGGGTGACAAGGGTGGGGAGGGCAATCGTACGGATGTTACCTGCGATCGCGCCCACCAGTGTCAAGAAGATGAACGTCCAAAGGCTTGGGCTGGCAGGATCAGTAAAGTCAGCCGATGGAGTCGTAACAAAGAGGATGTAGGCCAGCAGGTATAAAACAAGCGAACAGAGGCTTGAAACCAGCATCGCTGTTTTCTTTTTGTATCGGTCAACTAAAGATCCGAGAAAGAAGCCTGAAATGGCAACAGTGACAAGATACATGCCTGCCATCACCGATGTCGCAAGCACTGATTTGGTTTGCAGATAGACCCAAAAGGTAACAGCGAACCAGACAAATGTATTCGACAGGGAAGCTACTAATGAGTTAGCCAAAATGGCATAAAAAACTTTGGTCATACGCTCTCTTTGATTCTTTTTTATACCATCACTGTTCTGAGATTGGATTGCTCAGCCACTGCACAAGTTGAACCACAACTCCATTTGGATCAGTCACCTGAAAGAACCGTTCACCCCAGGGTTCAGTTTCAATCGGGGTCGTAATCGGCACTCCTTCAGCTTGTAATCTTGCATACTCTCGATCAATGTCTTCTACGACAAACACAATCAGCAGACCATCGGCTTGATGACCACCGAGATGGATTGGCTTGAAGCTCTCAAGTCCAGTCCGCAGGAAGATCAAGTTAAATCCAGCATCGTCTCTAGTGAGGGATACAAAGCCGTCAGCAGACATTTCTTGACTAAAATCGAAGTGATGTTTGAAAAAGCTAGCGGATGCTGTGACATCATCGACGTTGAGTGAAATCGCTGAAGCAGTAATTTTCATCTCACAATCCATGCACTACAAAATGATCAGTTACAGAGTTGGCTCTGCGCCCGAAATGACTCTTCAGACCAGACAAGTCCAATCGCTGGCTGTTTGCAAAATCAGAACTAATTTATAGTCTTATTGTGATGCTGATCGCTCATCTTTCTTCTGGCCGATATAAAGAAAATGGTCTGACATCATCACTCCCTCTGACGTTTGTCCGGTCACTTCTACCAAATCCATCCATGCTTCAACCTCTTCTGGTGCCAGGGTTTGAATTGTTGTGGCAAAGGGGGCAGAAAAAGATTCAACCCCAATGATCGCCATTGGGTCAAACTCAAGTGCAAACAATTGAAGAAACTCAGCCTGGGTCGTTAAATGTCCATAGCCAAGCGGCGGCGCATGTTCTGGATCAACATTGCCATCCTGTAAAAGTTGTCGATGGAAGTCTTGACGAATAGCAGCTTCCTCTGGCTGATTCCGAAATAGATCGCGAAAATAGGCCAATCGATTGATGCCTGCAGCAATTAGGATGCCATCTGGCTTGAGAATTCGCGCCGCTTCTCGGACTGCCTCTTGCCTGGCTTCCAATGAGCAAAGGTGATAGAGCGGGCCTAACAGCAGTACAGCATCAGCGATCGCAGTTGCTATCCCCACCACCTGAGTTGCAGAGGCTTGCAGGACACCGAGGATCTGTTGTTCCAAATTTGCCGTTTTGAGTCTGGCATAGGTCGTGTCCAACAACTTTTGAGCAATATCAATCAGGTAAAGCTTACAGCCTCGTTGGGCGAGCAACTCGGCATAGTGCCCCACTCCAACTCCAATATCTATCACTATTGATTGGTCTGGAATCCACCGATCGAGATAGCGGGCCATCATCGCATACTCAACCGGACTGTGCTCCTGGAGTCGAACAGACTCATACTCAAACCCGTCCTGAGTGTAATGTTGAGCAACATTTAGTTCGTTTCGACTGTACATGACATGCTCTTTCCTAGGAAGCAAGACATCTCTGCCATCTGTGTGTTGCAGCAAACCAACATTGCTAGCTGCGATCAGGGCAATAACAAAGATTAGGCGATCGTATTTGAGCTGAACGCAAGGCAGAGGCGAACCGCTACTTACAATATACTACATTATACTACAAGATTAGAGAGAAAAATGCCGATAGTTTATTTGGAAGGTGTTTAAGCAAAAATAGAAGTTGTGTAATCTTTCAAGACTAAATGCAAAAATCAGAATTACGTTGATCGGGCTACGTTAACAATTCGATCGCGGTGTGCAGCAAGTATTACAAGGAATCCCTAGCCATCACCTTCGGCTTAGCTGGATCAGCCTCAATGATCACTGTTTCCGGTTGAGCCAGCAGTAAAGGTTTGAGAACGTTACGGATCAGGATGTTCCCTACGCCACCATTTAAACTGCTTGTGGCTTCAAGTTCTAATTCAGCCCAGACTAGCCGCTCTCCGATCGCTGGCGGATGACCCAAGTGGTGAATCATGAAGCCGGCTAAAGTTCGGTAAGCTGGGCTTGACGGTAAGTTTAATCCTAGTTCTTGATTCACCACCATTAGTTCTAAACTTCCAGCCACAGAGACAGAATGAAGATCCGTTTGGAGCAATGGCGGTTGGGATGCAGGTAATTCTGGTAATGGCTGTCGATGGTTAATCCATCCCGTCAAGAGTCGGACATTGCTGTTGAGCAATACCAAGAAAGGCCAAAAAACGTTGGAGCAGATCTGAAGCGGACGAATCAACAGGAGAGCGGTCTGCTCTGGGGCTTGCGAGGCAAGCACTTTCGGGACAAGTTCGCCCAACAGAATTTCAGTGTAAGTGACCAGCGCGAACGCAACCACGATCGCAATCAAATGCGTGGTGACAATAGCAGGCAATTGGTCGATCGGCAGCCAACTCACCCAGGGTTCAATCCAGTGCACGGTTGCGTCTTCTCCAATCCAGCCTAAGAGTAAGCTGCCGGCCGTTGTCCCAGTCTGAGTCACGGACAGATAATGCTGTAAATTGGTTTGGGCCGCCTGTACACGCTGGGCAGCTTTGGCTTTGCCTAGATCATTTGTCTGCTGAGCAAATTGACTAATCTGATCGCGAGAAGCAGCAATCAGGGCAAGTTCGGCTGCGACAAAAAAGGCGATCGCCAAGACCAGACCAAACAGCATTACGCTCTGTAAGAGGGTTTCAGCAACTTCAACTTGCAGAGTTTGGATCGTACTTAACAGCATTAGTCACACCAAAGACTGAATCACTTTTACCTCTTTAATTTAGGGACTAACGCCAAGCAAGTGATTGGCAGATAACCGTACTGAAAATTCCAATCGGACTGCGATATTGCTCCAAATCGGCAGCTCTTTACCCCTTTTGGGCGCCGGGTTGTCCAGCCTCCACGGCAAAGGCAGCCAAGGTGCGAATCGAACTTTGTTTTTGCTTGACCGTATCGACGGCTCGCAATTCGCTGAGCCAGCGATCGCCTGTGACGGTGCAACGGACATAGCCTCGCAGTCGACTTTCAAAAAACTTGATGTGGAGATTGCTGGGTAAGACAGCCGAGACCAGCTCGTAGGGAATCCCATTTGAGCTAATTGAGGTTCCGACAAACTCGCTGGCCAGAATCGGTGAGGTCGGGTTGCGAAAATCAGCTTTCAGATCCGTTACCCAAAAGGAATGGATATCACCCCCTAGAAAAATTGGATTGGCCGGTTTTCGCTCGGCGATCGCATTTAGCAAGCGCTGACGAGTCGCGGCATAACCATCCCAGCCGTCACTCCAAAAATTCTCTTGCGCATCTACCGCTTGGCGCAGTTCCGCCACCAGATACGGCTGGGCAATCACGTTCCAGCCGGCTTTAGAGGTCGTAAGTCCATTCAATAACCAGGCTTCTTGCTGGCTTCCCAACAGCGATCGCTGCGGGTCTAGTCGTTCCTGGCAGTTTTTGACAATTTGCCCGCCGCCTTTACCATTCGCACAGGGCTGATCATCTCGATACTGGCGTGTGTCTAGCACCTGGATCTGGATCAATTCACCAAATTGAAAATGACGGTAAAGCTGCAAGCTTGAACCAGTCGGCTTAGATTCTGGGCGCAACGGCAAATGCTCATAATAGGCTTGGTAAGCGGCTGCTCGTCGGTTTAAGAAGTCTGTCACCGTGGCAAAATCTTGAGATTGGGCATTTGCATAATCATTGTCAACTTCGTGGTCATCCCAGGTGCAAATGAAGGGAAACAAGCGGTGAGCGGTTTGCAGATCTGGGTCAAGTTTGTATTGAGCGTAGCGCCGCCGATAGCCTGCTAAATCAGTTGGTTCTGGCCCGTTGTGGAGGCGGGTTAAGTTGGGAAGCGGAATCCCACCCCCTTCATAAATGTAGTCGCCCAGATGCAAGACAAAATCTAGGTCTTCTGCTGCCATGTGGCGGTAGGCATTGAAATAGCCGTGTTCATAGTTCTGACAGGAGGCAAAGGCAAACCTGATCGGAGCCAAAGCCGATCGCTGGGCGGGGGCAGTTTTGGTTCGCCCCTCTGGACTGACTTCACTATTGGCTGCATTTCCGACTTTAAATTGATACCAATACCACTGATTCGGGTTTAATCCGTTCACAACGACATGCACCGCATGGGCAAAATCAGGGGTTGCCAACGCGGTGCCCCGCGCCACCACCTGACGCATTGACTGATCGGTAGCCACTTGCCACTGGACGGGCACTGAGCCGCTAGCGAAGGGGCGATCGCTGAGCGGATTCCCCACCAGCCGTGTCCAGATCACGACGCTATCGGATTGCGGGTCTCCAGAAGCAACCCCCAGCTTAAAAGGATAGTCGTTCAATTGAAGCTGAGCGAATTGAGCCACACTCTGCAACTGGCCCTGAACGCCCACCACCCCGACGAGGGTTGCGCCTGCGCCCAGAAGTAAATTTCGCCGTTTGACCATGATTACCTTACCTGCCTCAGAAAACGAGGGTTTTAGTCGCTCGTCAAAAAACTGCTCGGACTATCAAGAACCGACCAGTACTCCAATTAGGGCATGGCTGGGGGCAAAGGGCAGCAATCCGAGCGTAGACCAATTTGGGACTAACCAGGCCTCGCCGACCGGCCCCAGTCCGGCATTGGGCGCTACGCCATCGGATACGCATGTTTTTGCCCATGCTTTCCCTGGACTGCGATCGAGTTTATTCAGCCATCATTGCTCAGGGTGGACGCAGCGACAATCCCTTTAATCTAGAATCCCCTGCTATTCCCAGAGTGCCACAATAGGCTCAGTTAGCTCGGTAAGGCTCATGCAAACCACGACCCTCTATGACCAAGACTTCTATGCCTGGACTCAGCGCCAGATTGAGTTGCTGCAAGCTCAGCAGTGGAATCAGGTGGACGTTGAGAATTTGATTGAGGAGTTGGATTCGTTGGGTAAGCAACAGCGTCAGGAGCTTCGTCATCGCCTTGGTGTGCTGCTGGGGCATCTCCTAAAATGGCACTATCAACCGGAAGCAAGATCAAGAAGCTGGACGGGGACAATCCGCGAGCAGCGCCGCCGAATCAAACAACATCTTTCCGATAACCCCAGTCTCAACCCCTATCTCCCAGAAGCCATTGAACGGGGCTATGAGGATGGTCTAGATCTGATAGAGCGAGAAACGCCCCTCAACCTTAGACAACTCCCCCAATCTTGCCCCTTCTCTGAAGCTGAAATCTTCGACCAGCCCCTCGAACTGGATCATTAGACCTCGCTTGACTTTATGTAAACCGGTATTAATTTCTGAGAATTAAGTTAAATTTAATTAAGATGCCCCCTTAAATTCTTCTTATGAAGGAAACTCTGCTATGAAATTTTCTTGGAAAACAGCCTTACTCTGGACATTACCTGCCCTGATTATTGGCTTTTTTGTCTGGCAAGGTGGCTTTGCCCAAAATGGCGATAACACTCCGCTTAACACCGCTGGTTCTCGGATGACCTACGGACGCTTCCTGGATTACTTAGGAGCGGGGCGAGTTGAAAAAGTAGACTTATTTGATGGTGGACGTACCGCCATTATTGAAGTAACTGACTCGGAATTTAGCCAAGTTGACGGTCGCCCCCTGCGCGTCCGGGTTGACCTGCCTGGCTCTACTCCTCAGCTCATTACCAAACTGCGGACGGCAAATGTTGATTTAGATGTGCATCCCGCCCGCAATGATGGCGCGGTTTGGGGTCTACTCGGTAACTTGGTTTTCCCAGTTTTGCTGATTACAGGGCTGTTCTTTTTGTTTCGCCGCTCTAGCAACGTGCCGGGTGGCCCAGGGCAAGCCATGAACTTTGGCAAGTCGAAAGCCAGATTCCAAATGGATGCCAAAACCGGAGTCATGTTTGATGATGTGGCTGGGATTGAAGAAGCTAAAGAAGAACTGCAAGAAGTTGTTACCTTTCTGAAAAAGCCAGAGCGATTTACGGCGATTGGGGCCAAAATTCCGAAGGGCGTGCTGCTGGTCGGCCCGCCCGGCACCGGCAAAACGCTGTTAGCCAAGGCGATCGCGGGTGAAGCTGGCGTTCCCTTTTTCAGCATTTCTGGCTCTGAGTTTGTCGAAATGTTTGTTGGCGTCGGCGCTTCCCGCGTTCGTGACTTGTTCAAGAAAGCGAAAGAAAACGCGCCTTGCATCATTTTTATCGATGAAATTGATGCCGTGGGTCGCCAACGGGGAGCTGGAATTGGCGGCGGTAATGACGAGCGGGAGCAAACCCTCAACCAGTTGCTGACCGAGATGGACGGGTTTGAAGGCAATACAGGCATCATTATCATTGCTGCGACCAACCGCCCGGATGTGCTTGATTCTGCCCTCCTGCGCCCTGGCCGGTTTGACCGCCAAGTCACGGTCGATGCGCCAGATATTAAGGGTCGGTTAGAAATTTTAGATGTGCATGCCCGCAATAAAAAGCTGGCCCCGGAAGTTTCCCTAGAGGCGATCGCCCGTCGTACCCCCGGTTTTACAGGGGCTGATTTAGCCAACTTGCTCAACGAAGCCGCCATCCTGACGGCTCGTCGTCGTAAGGAAGCGATCACAATGCTAGAAATTGATGATGCGGTTGATCGGGTTGTGGCGGGGATGGAAGGTACGCCCCTGGTCGATAGCAAGAGCAAGCGCTTGATTGCCTATCACGAAATTGGGCACGCAATTGTTGGTACTTTGCTCAAAGATCATGACCCAGTTCAAAAAGTGACGTTGATTCCGAGAGGTCAAGCCAGAGGTCTAACCTGGTTTGTGCCCGATGACGACCAGAGCCTGATTTCGCGATCGCAGCTAATGGCCCGGATGGCTGGGGCACTGGGCGGTCGAGCGGCTGAATATGTCGTGTTTGGCGAGTCCGAAGTCACGACTGGGGCGGGCAGCGACCTGCAACAGGTGACAGGGATGGCGCGGCAAATGGTGACTCGGTTTGGGATGTCTGATCTCGGCCCAATGTCTCTAGAAAGCCAAAGTGGTGGCGGTGAGGTCTTCTTGGGCAGAGACTTTATGTCTCGGTCTGACTATTCCGATGAAATTGCCTCCCGGATTGATGCTCAAGTTCGTGAACTGGTGCAACGCAGCTACGAAGAAGCAATCCGGCTGGTGCGGGAAAATCGGCTCGTGATTGATCGCCTAGTGGACTTACTAGTGGATAAAGAAACCGTCGATGGGGAAGAATTTCGCCAAATCGTGGCTGAGTATGCAGTTGTGCCTGAGAAGGAGCGGTTTATCCCCCAACTGTAGAGCCTCTGTTTTGACTTGCTAGTCCAAGATATTCATAGTGTTTGGAGTCAGATTTGATCGAATCTGACTCCTTTTTTGTTGGGGTTGCGATCGCCAGCTCGTTGTCAGAATAGCCAGCAAAAGTTTACGAAGAAATACGCCCACAACTCACTTTTTCTCACCGACAAGTCCACTTTCTAAAGCTGAAACTTGACTCATTCTTACTTCTTCACTTAGCACAATGATTAATCACTTGGGTCAGTTAGATCACTTGTTGCAAAAACACTTGGATGAAACTGAGACCATTTTGGCAACTTTTAAAGCTTATACACAGGCTTTTGAAACCCTTGATCCCCATCGGGTTGAACCTTTTTTTCATCAGCCAGCCGTTTTAATCACTTCGGCAAAAGTTTCCCTAATGAGCAATTCAGAGGAGATTAAACGGGTTTTTTGGATTTTGTTTGCAGATTTGACCCTAAAAGATTTTAAGTGCAGCAAGATTGATGCCATCCGGGCTAAGCAGGTCAGCGAAAATCAGGCGATCGTCAGCGGGGTAGCAACCCGCTACGACAGGAGTAACCAGGTTCTAGATCGGTTTGGGCTTAACTATACGCTGCGTAAAGCTGATCGCAACTGGAAGATTGTCGTCGCTGTGCTGCACGATTATTGGTAGCGAGGATTAGCTGATCGCCCCCAATGCCTTTAAGGTCATTTCTTGCCCCTCCGTCAGTCCTTGGATGCCCAAAATTTTCATTCCTTCGTAGGGGCGAGGGACTCTTAGGGTTCGCCAGCACTTTTGCGCTTCTAAATCCCAGAGCTTGATGCTTTCGTCTAGGCTGCCGCTGGCGGCGATCGCCATTTCGCGATCGCCCAGTTGAATCGAAGCCGTTACCAGGGTACTGACAAGCTCAGTGTGGCCGGTTAACGTTTGCTCACATTTCCCGGCGGCCACATCCCACAGCTTGAGGGTGCTATCAAAGCCGCTGCTGACGATCGATTTGCCGTCTGGACTAAACCGAGCCGCCATGACTGGGTAAGCATGCCCTCGGAACGTTTGCAGGCATTCTCCAGTGGCCACAGACCACAGCTTGAGGGTTTGATCATAGCTGGCGCTGACGAGCCACTGCCCGTCTGGGCTGAAGCTAACGGACCAAGCACTATTGGTATGTTCGTGCAGGCTGTGCTGACAGGCTCCGGTTTGGGCATCCCAGAGTTTAATCATGCCGTCAAAGCCGCTGCTGGCGAGCCATTGACCGTCTGGGCTATAGGCAACCGAAATCACCGGGCTAGGGTGTTCTCGCAGCGTTTGCAAACACTGACCCGTCGGGATGTCCCATAGTCTTAAGGTTTGGTCGTAGCTACAGCTAGCCAACTGCTGACCATCGGGGCTAAAGGCAACGGTCCACACCCAACTGGTGTGTCCTAGCAATGTTTGCAGGCAACTGCCCGATCGCCAATTCCAAAGCTTCACCGTGTGGTCGGCACTGCTGCTGGCCAGGAGTGGGGTGGCACTGCCAGGCTGCCAGGCGACTGACCAAACGCGGTTGGTATGCCCTGGCAGGGTCTGCAATATTGTTCCAGTTTGCAAGTCCCAAACTCGCACGGTTTGGTCTTCGTGCCCGCTGGCTAAATATTTGCCATCGGGGCTGAGGGCAAGCGAAAGCGGCGCATTGGCGTGGCCGGTGATTGATTTAGTACAGCGTCCGGTTTTGAGGTTCCAGAGTTTGGTTGCATGGTCGTCACCGCCGCTGGCAATTTGTTGCCCACTCGGATCATAAGCAACGGCCCAGACGCGGCTGGCATGGCTGATCAGGGTTTTTAGGCATTCTCCAGAGCGGACATCCCATACTTTTAGGGTGCGATCAAAGCTGCTGCTGGCAATATTCTGCCCATCCGGGCTAAAGGCGATCGCTGTTACGGGCTGCCGGTGCCCGCGCCAAGTTTGCAGGCAGTCTTGACTGGCCACCTGCCAAAGTTTAATTGTTTGGTCAAAGCTACAACTGGCCAAGGTTCGTCCATCCGGGCTAAAGGCAACGGATTTTACCCAGTAGTCGTGGGCGGGCCAAACCGCTCGGCAAACGCCTGTCGCTAGATCCCAGAGCCGAAGGCAACAGTCTTGGCCGCCGCTGGCCAAGGTTTGCCCATCTGGGCTAAAGGCGATTCCCCAGACCCGTTTATCATTGGCGACTAAGGTCTGCACTTCCGGTTGCGGGTTGCCAACGGCCACCCGCCACAGCCGAATCGTCGCATCTTGTGAGCAAGTTGCAATCGTTTGCCCATCGGGGCTAAAAGCAATCCCATTCACGGCATAGGTGTGCCCGGTATAGGTTTGCAGGCACCTGCCGGTTTCGACATCCCAGAGTTTGACGCGATAGTCATCGCTGGCGCTGGCCAGGTATTGGTTATTCGGACTAAAGGCGATCGCCCATGTCCAATGCTGGTGCCCTTGGCATAAAACGTGCTGCATTCCCGTCCGGGCATCCCAAATTTGAATCTCACCCCTAGTGTCGCTGGTGGCTAAGCGTTGCCCATCGGGACTAAAAGCCACACTGACGATCCCACCAAAGGTTTCCGCGAAGACGGTTTGACTGATTTCTGCCCCAGATAAATTAACCTGCGGCAAGGCTGCATTTGCTAAGTAGGCCTGCCGAATCACCAGATTAGAAAAATCAAACCCAGTCAGGTCAGTTTTGAGATAACAGAGTAAGTTGAGCAGGTTACCGCCGGCATAGCCAGTCTGGAGGGTGGTTTGATGGCGTAGCTTAGCCAAAAGCTGGCCCAAGTGCTGCTCTAGCTCAGCCTGAGCTGCAAAGTGGGTGAGCAAGCGACTGATCAGCGGGTTCAAAATTAGTTGCACCTGCGTCTCGCGCACATAGTCTTGGGTTTGGGCTTCAATTAAGGCATGGGTTTTAAATAGCCTCAGGTCGCCAGAGATGATTTCCTGCACCACGGTTTGGAGCAGCCGTTCCGTCACATACTCCATAATCACCGACTGCTGGGTGATCCCGGCTTCGCCAGTTTCAATCAGGCTCCGCTCGTACAGCAATTCCAACCCTTCCAGAAATTGCGGCCAGGAAACCTCGGGTTCAATTTCGGTTTTGAGCTTGACCGGCTCCACCCACTCCCGGTTGATCGCCAGCCAGTACATAATCTGCTGCGGCAGCGGCGCCAACCGCTGAAATTGCTCTTCCAGCAGGTTCCACAAATTGCCAAACACACTGCTGCCCTGAGCCAAAAAGGTCTGACAGTCACCGCCAAACAAATTTTGAATCGTTGTCGCCACAATTTTGAGCGCCAGCGGATTGCCGTAAAAATAGTTGACTAGCGTTTGCCGCTGCTGCTCAGAGGCTTGTAACCCCCTGGCAATTAAAATTTGCTCCCCTGGATCGCCCAACAGCCCAGACAGTTGCAGCGATCGCACTAACGAGTCTCTTTTCTCCCGTTCCAACAGCCCGCTTGGCTTTTCGCGCCCGGTTAAAACCAAGCAGCTTTGGTGGGCTTCCTCGGCAATTTGAGCAAACAACTGACCATACTCTTCATAGCCAGTTTGAAACTGCCCACCACCCATCAACTCCTGCTCGGCATTACTGCGTAAAATCGACTCAATGTTATCGATCACTAACAAACAGCGCTTCTGCTGCAATTGTTCGATCAGGCTCTGCGTGGAGCCGTCAGTCACAGCGGCTGAACCAGCCAACATTGGCAACACCTGGCTGAGCAGCACGCTCAAAGGCGGTGCTTCTCGCAGACTGCGCCAGACTACGCAGTCAAATTCAGCCTGTACCTGCTGAGCCAGTTTGACGGAGAGGCTGGTTTTGCCCATTCCCCCTAGCCCAAAAATCCCAATCACCCGGCAGCGTTGATCCGCTAGGGCCGGATTGCCCATCACCCAGTTGGTTAGGGTTTGCAGTTCGGTCTGTCGCCCATAGAACCGAGAAATGTCAACTGGCTCTGACCACTCTGGCTGATCGCGGACAATGCTCTGAGACTGCTGATAGCGCCGCAGGACGGTTTGGAGATTTTTTTTAGAGACTTCTTCGCCAACCGCTTCTGACAGCAAGCGCCAGAGTTGCGATCCGACCTGCTTAATATAGTCAGATTCATAGCCCAGACGATCGGCGATCGCTTGATAGGGCAGCCCCACCCAAGCTCCGACAAACACGCGAGACTGTACATCGCTGAGTTTGCGCTCTCGGCTTGCTCCTTTCAACAGGGTATCAATCAGGGAAAGTGCCTCTTGCTCCGTCATGGAAGGCGATCTTCAGTTGTTTCAACAGTGGGCCGCTACCCTACTGTACTGTTTGCCCAAGGGTGGCTTTACAAAAGTTTACATGGAGTTTTACCCACGCCTCACTTTATCTCACTTTATCTCACCGACAGAGCAAGCAGGCTTGAGTTATCCAATTAGTAGAAGTGTTCCAGAGACTCGATTAGCCTTCTCCAGATGGCAGTCATGACATCGGTAAGGCGTTCGTAGGCAAAAACGACTAATTAGCTAAAAGTATTGTTCCCTGATGTCCTCTGCCAAGCAATTGATTTTAATTTAAGCAACGATCGCAATCCGATCTGGATTGGGAGTGCAGTTTCTGCTCGGAATTGCACTGACTGTTTCTAGCAGTCTTGCAACTTGCGATCGCTGCTATTGATGTCAGGCGATCGAAAAAATTGGGCATTCGGTTCTATACAACAACACTTTGGGGTCATTAGGAGAAAGCAGTGGAGATTATTACGGCATCAGTCAGTGGTGAAAACATCAAGAAATACTTGGGGAATACCTATATTGATAACAACGTCATTGTTCGGTATGCAGAAGTCGCCTGTTTCAAGTGTTGGGAGACAGGCTCTCTGTTTAGCCAAATCTCGGATGGTTTAGTCATCTGCTACGTGATTACTGGGATTGATAATACTGCCTCAAATCAGGCGCTGGATTTTCCCTACAATCCGTATCTTGTCCACGCGATTAGCGCCAATGGCGAAGCTGAATATCCGGGCCGAGGGACATTAGGCCCCCTCATGGCCGCTCGCAGACTGATTATTCCCAAACTCAGCCGACCGATTTTGCGGGACAGATTATTAATTGCGATCGCGGGCGATCCGGAACGCTTACTAGAGGAAAAAGTTGACTTGTCCTATGACTGGTCAGCCGGCGGCGGAACCCAATATGTTGTGATGGAGCGAGACAGTATCTTTGACCCACCCGTTAAAGAGTTTCTTGAACTAGCAGATTTATTTGAGCTAGATCGGATCAAAAATATCTAACAGGAAAGCTACGTAATCTGCTTGAAACTGCAGAACAATAGAACAAGGGTCCTGTGGAATAATCTAAAGATAAGGCAACTTTTCTCCCCAATCAGCCCTTAATTCGACGGAAGCCAACTTAATGACCACACTGACACTCCCCCTCAAGGTGGATCTAAAACATGTTGATCTCAGCGATGAGCAGTTCTATCAACTGTGCATCAATAATCCTGAGCTGAATATAGAACGCAATGCCCAAGGAGTCTTAATTTTTATGCCACCCATAGGAGGAGAAAGTGGGAGACGAGAAGCAGGTTTGATTACTGACTTGAATATCTGGAACCGTCAAACCAAACTCGGTGAGGTTTTTAGCTCCTCGACAATTTTTAAACTGCCGGGGGGAGGAGACCGTTCCCCTGATGCCGCTTGGGTAGAGTCTTCACGTTGGCAAGCTCTCACGCCGGAACAACGCCAGAAATTTCCACCGATTGCTCCAGATTTTGTGATTGAACTCCGCTCTCGCACCGATAGCTTACTCATGCTTCAGGAAAAAATGCAGGAGTATATGGATAGCGGTGTCAAACTCGGCTGGTTGTTTAATCCGCAAGGTCAACAGGTAGAAATTTATCGCCAAGGTCTAACAAAAGAAGTGCGATCGCTACCGACACAACTCTCTGGCGAAGCAGTCTTACCCGAATTTGTCTTGCAGGTTGATCGGTTTACGGATGATTAGACGAGAGCGACAGCCCAGAAAGCATCATTGATTGCCTTGGCTGCGATCGCCCAATCAAATCCCCCTACTCCTGAATACCAGGCACTTTTTGGTAAATAGCGGCGATCGGGCAGCTAAATTCAATACTGGCTTAACCTTTGTTTCTGTTTGACTAGCTTAAAGCACAATGATTGCAAAGAAAGCAAACTGGATAATTTGCAAGTTAATCAGGTTGGCGAGAATCAAGCTATTGCTACTGACGTTGCTACACACTATCAAGTAGATGATTTTATTCTCGAATATGAGACTCCAGCGATAGATCAGCGTTTAGCTTTCTAGATTTTCTAGATCGGCAAGATCTTGTAAACGTCCTGATGCTTTTTTGTTGAGCTTTAAGTTTTCTAGATCAATGAAATTCGCCGTTGTGTTATCAACAGATACTTTTATTCTTGCAGCATAGCAAGTTGTAAAGTTGACTCCATCTGGGGTTGTAATTAGGTCGATACGACTGGGAGGGTAGCCAAGCTGAATCACGCTATCGGGCTTCAAGAAATCGTCCAGGGTTATATCCAGAGATCCAAAGCCAAACTGCTCTAACGCTTTGATCGTATTGACAGCATTCTCTTGTGTCATTTCGATCCAGATGTCTATGTCTATGTCTATGTCTATGTCTATGTCTATGTCTATGTCTATGTCTATGTCTATGTCTATGTCTATGTCTATGTCTATGTCTATGTCTATGTCTATGTCTATGTCTATGTCTATGTCTTTGGTGTAGCGTGGATAACCGTGTAGAGCAACTGCATAGCCGCCAATGGTTAAATAGCGGACTTGATTATCGTTTAAGAACTGTATAAACTCTTTGAAGTCTGGGTTGAACACCGTATTGCCACTGGTGGAATTCTTGACGAATTTGTTCTAAGGCTTTGAGGCGCTGAATGTAAGGTTGAGATTGCCAGAACGCTGCGTCTGTTTTTGAAGCATGAAGGCTCGTTTTGGTAACTTTAATTGGGAAGCTTAACGAGGATTGCATAAAAAGCTTTATCAGGTTTTTATAAAAGGCTCAGACTTATCCTAGCGTATCCCCTGGGCTAGCAGCTTCTGACTTCAATCCTCTATAAACATTCTCAGAGAATTGCTGTAGCATACAGATGTGACGCAGAACCCCCTCCATTCTTTACTTCACGGTCACTGGTTCAAGCTAATTTGCGGAGCCAGCTTTCAGCATCTCCCAGAAATTCGCAATTTGGTTTTGGCTTACACGCTGGCGGGAGCTGACTGCATTGATATTTCGGCAGACCTAGCGGTGTTGACCGCCGCCCGCTCTGGGTTGCAGGCAGCTAGGTTAATCCAGCAGACCCAATTGATGCCAGCCGCCGTCCCTGAGCTACCTTTGATCATGGTCAGCTTGAACGATGGCGAAGACCCGCATTTTCGGAAAGCCGAGTTTGACCCCCAGTTGTGCCCGATCGACTGCCCTCGCCCCTGTGTCAGTATTTGCCCTGCCAGTGCGATCGCCTTTACCGACCAGCAGGGCGTAGCGGCAGATCGCTGCTACGGCTGCGGGCGCTGTTTACCCGTTTGTCCAATCCAGCAGATTACGACCCGTGCTCATTCTGCCAGCCTTGAAACCATCTTGCCGCTGCTGGCGGCGGGGCAGATTGATGCGATCGAAATTCATACCCAAGTTGGACGAGAGCAAGAATTTGCCCAGCTATGGCAAGCGATCGCCCCTTACAAACCGCACCTCAAACTGCTGTCTATCAGTTGCCCTGATGGAGCCAAGCTGATTAACTATCTTTGGGCTGTCTGGCAAATAATAATGCCGCTCGACTGCCCATTGGTTTGGCAAACGGACGGTCGCCCGATGAGCGGCGATATTGGCGACGGGGCAACCCGCGCTACGATCAAGCTAGGTCAAAAAGTGCTGTCTGCCAATTTACCGGGCTACGTGCAGCTGGCAGGGGGGACAAATCGTCACACCCTTGCTAAACTCAAAGCCATGCAACTGCTCAACCCCCAATTGATGCATCCGCTGACGACCCAGCCCCAACGCTACATTGCTGGCATTGCCTACGGTAGTTTTGCCCGGGCGCTTTTGTCTCCGCTCCAAGCTCAAATTCCGGCCCTTGCTTATCCGTTAGAAGACAGGCCGGAACTGTTGCGGTCAGCCGTTGAGCTGGCCGCTGGTTTAGTGTCCCCCCTCAAACAAAACCTCACCGATCTCCTATGGTTGACTCCATCTTTGGACAGCGGCATCAGATTACAGACGATTTAGACAAACTGCTTGATATTTTGCCTGGCAGTTTGTATCGTCCTCTAAACCATCATCCCCAGCGCGATCGCCTGATCGAAGTTGTGATGGATTTGGGTCGTCAGCCGGAAGCCCGCTTTCCGCGCGAGGCTGAATATCTATCAACGGACGTGATTAGCCGGGCTGACCTTGACTATTGCATTGAGCGGGTGGGTCACTTTAGCGGTGACAACCGAGCTGGAATTGAGCGCACCCTGCACCGGATTAGCGCCCTCCGAAATCGGCAAGGCGACATTATTGGCTTGACCTGCCGGGTGGGGCGAGCCGTCTTCGGCACAATTGGCATGATCCACGACCTGGTAGAAAGCGGCAAGTCGATTTTGCTGCTCGGTCGGCCGGGCGTCGGTAAAACAACCGCCCTGCGGGAAATTGCCCGCGTTCTGGCCGATGACCTCAAAAAGCGAGTCGTGATTATTGACACCTCGAACGAAATTGCTGGCGATGGCGATGTCCCGCACCCGGCGATCGGGCGGGCCCGCCGGATGCAGGTGTCTCGCCCGGAACTTCAGCATCAGGTGATGATTGAAGCGGTAGAAAATCACATGCCGGAAGTGATTGTGATCGATGAAATTGGCACGGAATTAGAGGCCTTAGCAGCCCGGACGATCGCTGAACGCGGGGTGCAACTGATTGGAACTGCCCACGGCAACCAGATTGAAAACCTGATCAAAAATCCCACCTTGTCTGATTTAGTAGGAGGAATTCAGTCTGTTACCTTGGGGGATGAAGAAGCGCGGCGGCGGGGTAGCCAAAAGAGCGTCCTAGAGCGCAAAGCGCCACCGACGTTTGAAATTGCGGTGGAAATGCTGGAGCGCGATCGCTGGGTGATCCACGAAGAAGTGGCCGAAACTGTTGACTCTTTGCTGCGAGGACGAGTGCCCAACCCGCAAGTCCGCACTCTCAGTACTACCGGCGAGGTGGTGATCAGCCAGCCGCAGCCTGCTCCTGTTGCCCCGCCGACCTCAAGATTTCCAGAGATCAGTCCGGCGGGTGGATCGGGCTGGCGATCGTCGGGGCGAATGGTGCCACTGCCGACAGAAGAATCAAAATTCACGCCGGAGCAAACCTATTTTGAAGAGTTGCTGGATCAGTCTCTCAGCCGTCGAGATGTCTATGGCAATGCCAAAGAAAAGCAAATTGGCCCGAACGGGGAAGATTTGCCGCTGCACATTTATCCCTATGCCGTCAGCCGCCAATATTTGGAGCAGGTGATTCAAACTCTCAACTTACCGATCGCCGTTACCAAAGACATTGACAGTGCTGATGTGGTGCTGGCGGTGCGATCGCACCTCAAAAACCATCCCAAATTGCGTCACCTGGCCCGGGCCCGCCAAATTCCGATCCACACCGTCAAAGCCAGCAGCATTCCTCAAATTGCCCACGGGCTGCGCCGATTGTTGAATATGGAGGAACCCAGTACGCCAGAGTTAGCCGACCTCTCTCTGCTGGCTGGCAGCGGCAGTGACGATGAAATTGAAGCCCTGGAAGAAGCTCGCCTGGCCGTTGAGCAAATTGTGATTCCCAAGGGGCAACCGGTGGAACTATTACCCCGTGCGGCCAGTATTCGGAAAATGCAGCATGAGCTGATTGAGCACTATCGGCTCAACTCCCGCAGCTTTGGCGAAGAACCCAACCGCCGCCTCCGGATTTACCCGGCTTGAGGCAAATGGGATGAGAGTTCTAGGCTGTCTGAAGAACTGGATAATCAGTGTAGCCCTTAACTCCCGGCGTATAGAAGGTTGACGGATCAGGAGGATTAAGCGCGGCCTTGAGCCGGATCCGTTCAGGCAAATCTGGATTGGCAATAAACGGAATGCCATAGGCGATCAAATCTGCCTCAGCATTAGCGATCGCGGCGGCTCCAGTTTCAGCATCATAGCCACCATTCAGGATCAGGGTTCCGCGATAAGCCTCCCGGATATGGGGTGAAACCCGCTCTCCTTCACCGGCTAGAAAATGACCAGGCAGCGCTTCTAGGATATGCAAGTAAGCGAGCCGGAACGGATTTAAAGCTTGAGCTGCGTGGGTGAAGGTTTGGATGGGGTTGCTATCCCGCATGTCGTTATAGGGATTGGTGGGAGATAGGCGCACCCCCACTCGATCGGCGCTCCAAGCCTGCACAACGGCTTCAGTTACCTCCAACAGAAACCGGGTTCGATTTTCTACACTGCCGCCGTAAGCATCGGAGCGTTGATTAGAACCCTCGCGGAGGAACTGGTCAATCAAGTAACCATTAGCGGCATGAATTTCGACGCCATCAAACCCGGCCGCTTGGGCGCGCCGAGTCGCATCAGCGTACTGCTGCACCACGCCTGGAATTTCATCCAGCTCTAAGGCCCGGGGCGTAACGTAGGGTTTCTTGCCCTTAGGAGTATGGGCTTCTCCTGCCGCCGCGATCGGGCTGGCTGAGACGGGAAGTGCTCCACCCGGTTGAAAGTCGGGGTGAGAGGCACGTCCAGTATGCCAAAGTTGCAGGAAAATCTGGCCGCCTGCCTGATGAACCGCATCCGTAATTCTTTGCCAGCCTTCAACCTGTGCCGCCGTGTGAATGCCAGGGCTTTGACTCCAACCCGCTGCTTGTTCAGAAATTTGGGTGGCCTCGGAAATAATTAGCCCCGCGCTGGCCCGTTGGACGTAATACTCCGCCATGAGTGAATTTGGCAGGCGTTCTTGCCCCGCTCGCCCCCGCGTCAGGGGAGCCATAATCATCCGGTTGGGCAGTTCAAGGCTGCCCAACGCATAGGGCGACAGAAGTGGATTAGTCGTGTTCATAATTTAGTCTCTGGAGTGCAAAATAGATGACGGAAGTTATCCATGAATAGACAGCTAAGGAACGCTCATGCCCCGTTGAACGGCAGGACGCTGCTTGACCGCCTCCAGCCAGCGTTTGAGATGGGGGTACTGATCTAGAGTTAAGCCTTGGAATTCGTAAATGGCGACCCAAGGATAGGTGGCAATATCGGCGATCGAGTAATCGCCAGCAATGTACGTATGGGTGCTTAGTTGCTGGTCAAGCACGCCATATAGCCTTAAGGTTTCTTTGGTGTAGCGCTCGATCGCGTAGGGGATTTGCTCAGGGGCGAAGCGCTTAAAGTGATTGAGCTGACCAAACATTGGGCCGACCCCGCCCATTTGGAACATTAGCCACTGCATAACTTCAGAACGGGCTTTTGGTTCAGAAGGAAGAAATTTCCCGGTTTTTTCGGCCAGGTAAATCAGAATCGCTCCCGATTCAAACACGGTCAGGCCTGATTCCTGATCAACGATCGCCGGAATTTTGCTGTTGGGATTAATGGCGACAAACTCTGGCTTAAATTGATCGCCTTTAGAGATATCGATTTTGTGAACCGTATAGGGTAGGCCCACTTCTTCGAGCATAATCGAGGCTTTACGCCCATTTGGGGTCGTGAAGGTATACAGGTCAATCATGATGATCTATACCAAGCGAAAGGTTTACAGATGCTTTTCGAGGGCTTGGACTAGGGTTTGAGCCGGCACAGCCCCGACAATGGTCTCAACCGGCTGTCCAGTCTTGAAAATGACGAGCGCAGGAATACTGCGAATCCCATATTGACTGGCGATCGCGGGATGCTCGTCAACATTCAGCTTCACCACCCTCACCCGACCTTCGAAGCGAGCCGCAACTTCTGACACAATTGGGGCCACCATTCGACAGGGCCCACACCAAGGGGCCCAAAAATCGACCAAAACCAATCGGTCACTTGCCAGAACCTGGGTCTGAAAGGTATCGTCACTGACGGATATAACTTGAGTTGGGGATGACATTTGTCCTCCTTTATTTCGATTGTTCGATAAACTCGAATAATTAAACTATAGAACAATTATGCCATACTGTAAACATGCGACCTTTGTACCATCCTGATTGCAAAGACATCACCTTAGCAGGGGTGCTTTATGCCTTGGGCGACCCGGTGCGACTTGAAATCATCCGGCGACTGGCGACGGAAGGCGAACTCTGTTGTAATGCGTTGGACTGTGCGATCGCCAAGTCTACGATGTCAAACCACTTCAAGATCTTGCGAGAGGCTGGCGTAATTTATTCTCGCAAGGAAGGAACTCAGCACATTAATACCTTGCGCCGCCACGATCTGGAGACAAGATTTCCTGGCTTACTGAATACAGTTTTGCACTCTGCTCAGCCGATCGAGGAAGAGAAAGTCCAACTTAGGATCGTGGATTAAATAACCTGTAAGTTAGACGAAGACGTTAAGAAACTGGAGTCAGAGGACAATGGCAACCAACACCCTATTGGACTGGACGCTCGGCGGTCTGGCTTTATTGATTCTGGTGAGTGGACTGTTAATGCTGTTGAGCGGGGTGCGAGAGCTGGGAGACAAGTAAGCAGATAACAACTTAAAACAACTTAATCTGGATCAAGAGATGTTGGTTGACCTTAAAAATGTTTTTTGACGTATGAAATAACAAACGGTGTCATCAATTGCTCTAGCTCTAGGATGATTTTGCGATCAGTTTTAGACCAAATTCTAGGCTGTCCAAAAACACAGGGTTGTAGAACTCCCCACAAATTTCCAGCCTGCACTAAGTGAGCGTGAATTAAAGCCCGATGCCCAAAATTCGCTTGTTCAAATTCTCGATTAACAATCTCTGGATCAGCAGTTTCAACATCTTCCACAAAAATAGAGGGTTTAGCCTGGAGGGCGGCTGCAAAAAGCGGATCGGCTTGAGGCAATGAGGCTGGCTCTTGCTGCCAAACAGTAGTTTTTAGATCAGGAAATTGAGAGCTACGGCGCCAGCAGTCAGTGACTTTGCCCATTTTGGTCGAAGGGTGCCGCACATAAAGAAAGCAGCGATCGCACTCTAACCACTCTCCCAATTTAGGTAAAAGCTCGGAAAAAACGACCTCTGGCTGATCATTGGTTTGCAAAACTTGTTGGAGAAAGGAGGTTGGATTTTGGTCTGTCATACTTTTGGGTGTGGAGCCTTAGAGGTTATTTAGCCTATGCATCAACAAATTCAAGTCTGGCAATTTTGATTTATTGGAGCTTGATGATTTACATAAGTAAAAATTATCAGTAAAACTGAACCCTTTGCTGAGATTGCCAGTCTAAAGCCTTGTAGTCTGCATCCGTTAGGAATAACGAGTTGATGGTGTCAATTGACCGAGCCAAGAAGCGTCAGCCTAGCGGTGAATCTGAGCACGATTTAATTTGTCAGTGTTTAAGGGGTGATTCTGAGAGTTTTCGCCAGATTTACCAGCGTTATCAGCGACAGGTGCGATCGATTTTGTTTCGGTTGTGTGGAGAATCGCAGCTAGATGATTTAACCCAAGAAGTGTTTTTGCGGGCTTGGAAAGGGTTGCCCAAAATGCAAAACCCGGAACGGTTTGCAGCTTGGCTTTATCGAATTGCCTGGAATATCGCCACCGATTATCGACGGGGAGCTGCCCAAACTCGATCGCGGTTGGAATCTTTGAGTCAGCAGACTCAGACGCAAACTCCTGCCCCTGATTTGATGCACTTGCACTATCAAGATTTAGTGCAGCGAGGGTTGGCCCATCTTAGCTTCGATCACGGGAGCGTATTGATTTTGCACGATTTGGAAGGCTTATCGCAAAATCAGATTGCCGAGATTCTGGCAATTCCGGCTGGCACTGTTAAATCTCGGCTATCTCGGAGCCGCCTTGCGCTCAAGCAGTTTTTACACCAGCAAGGAGTTCAGCTATGAAATATTCCTCTGAACGATCCGATGATCAATCTGAGTCGACGCCAGAAGAAGCCAGAGTGGTTGAGTTTTTGCAGTTGCACAGCCCCAGCCCTCCAATCGCCCCACCAAGACTAGAGAATCAGATGATGGCAGCGGTAAGTGAGCAGCCCCAGCAACTGCCAGTCACTCGGATTCAATCAACCCTCTACCCGCTGTGGCAGCGCTGGCTTGCCTATGCCATGCCAGTCGCAGTCATGGTTGGGCTGCCCTTGTTCTGGCTGGGGCGAGCATTGTCTCCTCAACCCCTGACTGCCACTGAGTATGTCCAATTGGAAGCTTTTCTAGAAACCAATTGGGAGGATTTGTCCACCAGTCGAGATCGCTCGTGGATCAGTGATTTGAGTCATCAGTACGACTAGTTGTTTAGTTTATTGAGTCGTTCCATCTAGTTACACCGCAATTGTCTAATTTACGAGGTAGTTCCGATGTCTTTACGCCTGTCCTTACGCAGTTTTTCAATGGTGAGCTTATTGGCGCTGACGTTGAGTGGGGTGGCGGCCTTTGTTGCCCCGCCTGCGCTCTTATCTCAGACCACAGATTCGCCCTCTGGCACCGGTCAGCCCGATCTGCCGGCTAGTTCTGGACAAACCGGCAAGCGCGGGCAATGGCTACAAGACCTCAACTTAACGCCAGAGCAACTCAAGCAATTACAGGCGGTGCGGCAGCAGTATAGCGGTCAGCTAACTCAGAAAGCCCAAAATCTGAGGCAAGCCCGCCAAGAAATGGTGCAGATGATGTCTGGCACAGCCACAGACCAACAATTGCGAGCTAAGTTTGACCAAATCGAAGCTTTGCATCAAGAAGTGACAAAATTGCGGTTTGAAAGCATGTTGGCCATGCGATCGCTGCTCACCCCTGAGCAGCGATCGCAATTCGCCCAAAAAATGCAGCAGCACCGCCAAGGCATGCGCGATCGGGGGCTACAAAACCGCCAGAACAATCTTTAATTGAGCGTTCAGTGACAATCAAAAAAGTGGCACCTAAAATTTGGGTAATCTGAGCAGACAAACTTACTCTAAGGATATGGAAGTATTTGGAGTTTTAAAGGCTTTACCTGGGCCTTGTAGCAACGCTAAAGGCTCAAGCTTTGTCTCCAAGTTCTGAATCTGCGCCTGGCCGTGCAATTTTCCATCCCTGTATCTTATGATTTGTCTCCGCTGTACCCATCTGCAAGCATAAATGGGGGTAGGTTAGTCACCTGCCCCCATTTTGGTTTTTTGTCGCGATCTAGGTTGGCGATCGCTGTTGATCTGGGGCACAATAGGTCAGACTATGTTAAGACTTTGGCAAAATTTAAGATTTAGCCGAAGGTATTTCCTACTAATTTGCAATATGCGTATTTTGGTAACAGGCGGAGCTGGTTTTATTGGCTCCCATTTGATCGACCGACTGATGAATGCTGGGCATGAAGTTATTTGTTTAGATAACTTCTTTACTGGAGACAAGAAAAACTTGCTCCATTGGCTGAACCACCCTTACTTTGAGTTAGTCCGCCACGATGTGACCGAGCCGATTCGGCTTGAGGTTGATCAAATCTATCATTTGGCTTGTCCTGCCTCACCTGTTCACTATCAGTACAACCCCGTTAAGACAATTAAAACGAATGTGCTGGGGACGATGAATATGCTTGGTCTAGCCAAGCGAACCAAAGCCAGATTCTTGCTCGCATCGACTTCAGAAGTCTATGGCGACCCAGAAGTCCATCCGCAAGTCGAAGACTACCGAGGGAACGTTAACCCAATTGGCATCCGAAGCTGCTATGACGAGGGAAAACGGGTTGCCGAAACGTTAGCTTTCGACTATCATCGCCAAAACAATGTTGACATTCGAGTGGCGCGAATTTTTAACACCTATGGGCCAAGAATGCTAGAGAATGATGGGCGGGTAGTGAGTAATTTTATTGCCCAAGCCCTACAAAATAAGCCGCTAACAGTCTATGGCGATGGTTCCCAAACCCGCAGTTTTTGCTACGTCTCAGACCTCGTAGATGGATTGATTCGTTTGATGAACGGAGACCATGTTGGCCCAATCAACTTGGGAAATCCTGAAGAATATAGTGTGCTGGAGCTAGCGCAAAAGGTGCAAGCTCAGATTAATCCAGCCATTCCAATTCAGCAAAAAGATCTACCTGCTGATGACCCACAGCGCCGTCGCCCTGATATTACCCGTGCGACGAGTTTGCTGGGTTGGCGGCCGACCATTCTTCTCCAAGAAGGGCTAGAACTAACGATTGCAGACTTTCGGGCTCGGTTGGCGGCTCAGTCGGAGCACTCGCTATCAACCGACCCGCTCAAAGTTTAAGTATCAATTACTAACGGAGTTTGAATTATGAAAGTATGCGTAATTGGTACTGGTTACGTTGGCTTAGTTACAGGGGCTTGTTTGGCCCATATTGGGCATCAGGTGATTTGTATTGACAACAACGAAGAGAAAATTCGCCTGTTGCAATCCGGTCAGTCGCCAATTCATGAGCCGGGTTTACCTGAAATTCTGCAATCTACGCTCAAAAGCGGCAATATTGTTTTTTCGAGTGATTTGTCAGCCGGGGTTGACCATGGCGAAGTCTTGTTTATTGCCGTCGGTACGCCTGCCCTGCCAAGCGGCGAGAGCGACACTCGCTACGTAGAGGCAGTCGCCCGCAGCATTGGTGCTCACTTAAACGGTGGCTATAAGGTGATCGTGAATAAGTCAACGGTGCCGATTGGTTCCGGTGACTGGGTGCGGATGTTAGTGCTGGAGGGATTAGCAGAGCGCCAGCAGGTACTCGTCGGTGCTGGCGGCAGAGTTGCCGAAGCACCGCCCGAATTTGATGTCGTGAGCAATCCAGAATTTCTGCGGGAGGGATCAGCGGTTTATGACACCTTCAACCCAGATCGAATTGTCCTGGGGAGCAGCAATTCGAGAGCGATCGCCATGATGGAAAAGCTCTACTCAGAGATTGTCGAGCGATCGTATGGACAGGATCCAACCCTGCCATCCGTGCCTGTCCTGGTCACAGACCTGAGTTCGGCAGAGATGATCAAGTATGCCGCTAACGCATTTTTGGCCACAAAGATCAGCTTTATCAACGAAGTTGCCAATATCTGCGATCGGGTAGGAGCCGATGTGACTGAGGTGGCACGGGGGATCGGGCTTGACAGCAGAATCGGCAGCAAATTTCTGCAAGCCGGACTCGGCTGGGGCGGCTCTTGCTTTCCCAAAGATGTATCAGCTCTCGTTCACACTGCCGAAGACTATGGCTACGAAGCTCAACTGCTGAAATCTGCCATTAGCGTTAACCATCGGCAGCGTCAGATTGTGATTGAAAAGCTGCAGCAGACTCTAAAAATCCTCAAAGGCAAGACGGTTGGTCTACTGGGCCTTACCTTTAAGCCCAACACGGATGACATGCGAGATGCTCCCTCCCTCAGCATTATTGAAGAATTGACCCGGCTTGGCACCAAAGTCAAAGCCTATGATCCGCTCGTCTCTCAAACCGGATTGGCCCACGGGCTGTCAAACGTGCTAATTGAAACTGACCCTGAACGCTTGGCAGACGGTTGCGATGCACTGGTGCTGGTAACGGACTGGGAACAATTTAAAAGCCTAGATTACAGCAAAATGGCTCAACTGATGATTCATCCTGTGCTGGTAGACGGGCGCAATTACCTGGATCGTAAACAGATTGAAGCAGCCGGCTTCCGCTATGTTGGAATTGGCCATTAATTTGGAATTGGCGATTAATATTGAGCTGGACAACCCCTAAACGGGGCTGATTTGGAGTCATCACAATGAGTCAGAACCGGTTCAGTCCGGGTAGCATTCCGTCGATTGAAGCCTTAAACCGGGAAATCGACGATTTGTACCGCGAAGTTGAAGAACTCCATCATGAAACTGCAATGCTGCAAGGAGTGATGGCGGGTAGCTGTGCTTACTTTATCCATCAGCTTGTGCTTGGGCATCAAAGTCAGCAAGGATTGTCGCCTGAACAATGCCAGCAGCTTGTAATTGATGCCCTAAAGCGCATTCGATCGTCGCAGAACCGCTTTGAGTACGACTTTTTGACCGACATCGAAGCGGTTCTGGACAAGATGCACCTATCGAATGCGCTCAAAGATTATAGTGATCTGATTTGACGTTCCTGGACAAATATTAAGGACAATAGGGCTGCTAGCCGCAATACGCTAGAAAGTGCGAATAACCCCAGCAAACCACCGCTGCCAAACTGGGCAAAAAAGCCACCAGCCGTAGTTCCGATCGCGCCGCTGATGCCGGCTGAGGCTGCTGCCATCCCAAAGTAAGTGGACTGATGATGGCTAGGGGCAATTCCAAGCTGCAAGTTGCTGGAACAAAGGTCGATCGCCGCCATTGTTCCCCCAGCCATTAAGTGCAGCAGCGGTAGCCAAACCCAAATCGACAATGAGTTAGTGTCAATGGTTAGCCACAGCAGCGGTAAGACTGAAAACACAATTCCTACCCCAACTAGAATTGGACGGTTGCCAATTCGGTCTGCTAGCTTACCCCAAAACATCAGCAGCAGTAGGTTCGCTCCGGCTGTAAGACTGTTATAAAGAGTGACTTGGCTAATCCCCAAATCCAGATTATTCAGCAGGTAAACATTAAAAAATGGGGCGCTGAGGCTGACTGCAAATGTCCACAGGTTGAAGTAGAGCAGAAATTTAAGGAAGTTCAGATCTTGCCAGAACCGCGGGGTTGGCACAGGTGGCAACAGAGAGGAGCTGGTTGATGGAATCATGATTAAATCAGCCTCGATCGCTGAGCTGATCGGACGTTGTCCAGTCTGAGGATTCACGTCCACCATGAAATTCTGAAACCAGAGGCTAACTAGCCCGGAAACAATCCCCAGCATCAGCACTAAACCGTATCCCTGCGTTGAACCGCCTCGCCATTCCGAAATCAGAACTCCCATCAGCGGCACCGAAAGCAGATTGGTTAGGTTAGCGGCGCTGTTTCGCAAACCGAAGTATCGTCCCCGCAAGGGTCGAGGAACAAGAGCCGCCATCCAACTCAGCCAAGGGGCACTGCCTAATGCCCCCAAAAAGTAGCTGAGCACAGCAATGCCTAGAGTGAGAGCAATGAGGATCCCTGGAGCCGCGTGGCTGCTGCCGACCCAAAAGATGGCGATCGCCAGCCCCAGCCATAAACTCCGGGAAATACCGTAAGTCCAAAGACAATAGTAGTGACGACTGGTAGTGCGTTCTGAAATGTAAGCCCCTAGCGGCTGCATCAGATTGGCCAGCATGGGAATTGATGCTACTAGACCAATTTCAGTTGAGTTAGCCCCCAATTGCAGCAAAAAATTTGTCAGCAGCAGCCCGCCGGTCACATTTGAGAAGAGGCTAGCGAAGACCCCATCTAGGGTTGAAGCCTTCAAACTGGTGCGAATTTCATCCTTAGAAGCGTTGAGAGTTGCGGTCAGTGCGCGTGATTTCGATTTAACCTGTGCAAGCGACCCCGGCATCAGAGCTGACTCAACCGGAATTTCGGCGGCGATCGCATTGACGGGCGTAAAATCCACGTTGTACCTCACGACTAAATCAGGGTCAAGCTGGCGAGTAGCCAACGTCGGTTGGCTGTCTGCACCCCTTTAAACTAATCCATAGCAGGTCTAAGTCACGATCATTCGTGAGACTGAGTGAAGATTTGGTTTTGATCCCGGCTGGTGGGACTTGAATGTGACGTTGACTCAGAAGTCGTTCTTAAGACTATTGCAGAAGACAATAGATATACAAGCTGCGAGCGTAGGTTCACTCTTGAGATAGAACAAACTAACTCTGGCAGCAGTTAGGGTACTTACTATCCACAGTTTTGGTAAGTCTCTACCAAGTGCTGCCTCCCCGATCTTCGATTCGCAGAGATTACCCAAAGCAATGACAATTGAACTTAAACCGATTGAACAGCAGGTTGCTGTTGTTGTTGGAGCATCAAGCGGAATTGGCCGAGAAACGGCCCTGCAATTTGCTAAGCGGCAAGCAAAAGTTGTTGTTTCTGCCCGCAGTGAAGCTGGACTGCAATCCTTAGTTGAGGAAATTTCTCGGCTGGGCGGCAGCGCGATCGCCGTTCCAGCAGATGTGTCTGTGTTTGAGCAGGTTCAAAAAGTTGCCGATAAAACAGTTGAGCACTACGGACGGCTTGATACCTGGGTTCACACTGCTGCAACTTCGGTGTTTGCTCCCTTTGAGCAAGTTACTCCCGAAGAATTTAAGCGAGTCGTTGATGTCAATCTGATGGGGCAGGTTTATGGGGCGATGGCCGCTTTGCCTCACTTAAGACAGACGGGACGAGGAGCATTAATTCATATTACCTCGGTTGAAGCTTGCCGATCGCTGCCCTTGCAAAGCGCCTATGCTGCCTCTAAGCATGCCATTGAAGGCTTTCTGGATTCTCTGCGAGTTGAACTCCAGCATGAAGGCGTACCCATTAGTGTTACCAACGTGATGCCGGCAACAATCAACACACCGTTTTACAACAAAGCGCTGACTAAACTAGGAGTCAAACCAACCGGAGTTCCGCCTTATTATCAACCCGACATTGTAGCCGAAGCGATTTTGCACGTGGCTGAACATCCAACCCGCGACATCATTGTGGGTGATGTTGGTCGGCTGCTGGACCTGCTTCAGAAAGTGTCTCCCCACTTGGTCGATGCAATGCTCAAGCTAGTTGCGGTGGAAGGACAGCGAACTGAAACAACAAAATTTGCCAGCGACCCGAATAACTTGTTTGAGCCGATCGCCGGATATGACCGGGCAACGGGCGATTTCAGCGATAAAACAATTCCTAGCTTTTTAGATTGGTTTGACTTTCATCCAGCAGCAAAATGGAGTGCAGCGGCTGGGCTGGGCGGGCTTGCTCTGTTGGCAACTCAAGTATTGAACAGCATAGAAACCCCCAGATAAGTTCTAAATCATTTCTGATTGATGACTTCAAATTGTAGGAGGTGATAACAATGGAAATACAATCAACTGATAGTAACAATCCCCAAGACAATCAGGCAAGTAATCTCAGCGATGCTGAACGCTGGGGGTCGCTGATTACAGGCGGAGCGCTGGTTTTGAGTGGATTAAGTCAACGGTCACTGCGGGGCGCTTTGTTGGCGATCGTTGGCGGCGGGCTGGCTTACCACGGCGCAATGGGCCAAAAAAGCCTCCAGGAGACAATCACCGAGGCAATTAGCACTGAAGCAGGTGCTGCTAAAAGCATTCGAGTTGAGAAAACCGTCACTATTTTTAATAAGTCGCCCGAAGAACTGTATCGCTTCTGGCATGACTTTGAAAATTTACCTACATTCATGCAGCACCTTAAGAGTGTGATTGTGATTAACGATCGGCGCTCTCACTGGGTTGCTAATCTGCCATTAGGCAACAGTGTGGAATGGGATGCCGAGATCATTAACGACCAAGAGAACCAGCTAATTGGTTGGGCCTCCGTGCCAGGGGCTGATATCGATCATTCAGGATTTGTGCGATTCGCACCCTCAACCCAGGAGCATGGCACCGAAGTCAAAGTCGTGATGGAATATAGCCCACCGGGTGGGGAAGTCACAAACGCGATCGCCAAACTGTTCGGCGAATCGCCTGAACAGCAAATTGGCGATGACTTGCGCCGCTTCAAAATGCTAATGGAAGCGGGCGAAATTGCGACCACCGAAGGACAATCCTCAGGGCACAAATAGCGACTGATCAATTCAATTACCAATACTTAAGGATAATCACCATGAAAGCAGTCTGCTGGCAAGGTGCCAATAACGTGCAGGTTGAAACTGTACCCGATCCAAAAATTCTTAATCCACGGGATGCCATTGTGAAAGTTACCACAACTGCGATTTGTGGTTCCGACCTCCACCTCTACAACGGCTTTAATCCGACCATGCAAAAGGGTGACATCCTGGGGCATGAGTTCATGGGCGAGATTGTTGAGCTGGGTAGTGCCGTTAGAAATGGGAATGCCAATGGCAAAACTTTATCGATCGGCGAGGCTTTGTTGCATGATTCAAAAGAAGGAAGAGGTTGGTTGAGATAGAGAACTCTTTAAGCTGGGACTGGGTAACTCTCAGGCTTAGCGATTTGGATCATTCGGTTGAGGGCTGCACATTTGATGAAT